>DATFVU010000293.1:0-5197 GCA_035260145.1 Candidatus Polarisedimenticolia bacterium
GCGATCCCGGCGACCATGGGCCATGGTCCCGTCCGTCCCAGCGCCGCCACGAAGGTTAGCGCCAGAACGAACGGCGGAAAGCACGCCACGATGTCCACGAGGCGCACGATCGCGAGGTCGATCCATCCGCCGCGCAGCCCCGCCAGGGCGCCGAGGCAGATGCCGACGAGAAGCGCCAGCGCCGTCGCGCCGAAGCCGACCGCGAGCGACAGCTGCGCGCCGTGCAGCACACGCGCCAGCAGGTCGCGACCGAGCGCGTCGGTTCCCATCGGATGGCGCGCGGAAGGAGCCTTGAGCGACTCCTCGAGATGGATGCCGCGGTAGGAGTAGGGGATGGGCGGCATGAGCAGGATGCGCGCCTCGTCTCCCGGGGTCGAAGCCGCCGCTGCGTCCCAGGCGATCACGCTCCGAGACGGGCCGCCGAGAAGCCGGCCGACGAGGGGAAGATCGGCCAGGGCGGGGGCCGCGAGCCGGCCGTCGACGCGGGCCAGGATCGGCCGATCGTTCGCCAGGATCGGGGCGAAGAAGCCGATCAGGGCGACGGCCAGCAGGATCCAGACCGAGAGGCGCGATTCAACGGCCACGAGCTTCACTCCTCCAGGAGCCCCTCGCGCATACGGGGATCCACCACCAGGTACAGAACGTCCACCAGCAGATGCCCCGCGAGCACCAGGATCGCCGACAGGAGGGTCAGGCCCAGGACGACCGGGTAGTCCCGATCCTCGACCGAGGCGAGGTAGAGCCGGCCGACGCCCGGCAACGAAAAGACCTGCTCGACGATCACGCTCCCCCCGACCAGTCCTGGCAGGATGGTGGCGAGAAGCGTGACGAACGGGACGGCCGCGTTCGCCGCCACGTGTCCATACGCGCGCAGGCGCGACAGCCCCTTGGCGCGGGCCACCGTCAGGAACTCGCGGCCGAGAATCGAGCGGAAGGCGGCGCGCGAAAAGCGCGCCACCAGCGCCCAGCCGCTCAGCGCCAGGCAGACCGCGGGGAGCACGAGATGGCGGGTCACATCCCAGGCGCGCGCGGCGACGGTCGCCCCGTCCGCGGAGATTCCCTGCAGCGGCAGCAGTCCGAATCGGACCGAGAGCCACTGTTGCAGGAACAGGGCCGAGGCGAACG
Source organism: Candidatus Polarisedimenticolia bacterium (assembly GCA_035260145.1). GTDB lineage: Bacteria > Acidobacteriota > Polarisedimenticolia > Gp22-AA2 > Gp22-AA2 > Gp22-AA3. The sequence continues at coordinate 1,126 of DATFVU010000293.1, forward strand.
ACGGCACCGCGTACAGAAGAATCAGGACGGCGCGGCCCAGCCGATCGGAGGCCGATCGGGGGGAGGAGGCGCCGAACAGCCCGAACGGCACGGCCAGCCCGTAGATCAGGAACACCGCGCAGGCGTTCAGCAGCAGGCTCCAGGGAAGCGCGTCCGCGATCACGGATCCGACCTGGCGCCCGTCGCGAAGCGAGCGCCCCAGATCACCCTGCAGCAGGGCCAGGCTCCAGGAGGCGTAGCGCAAAAGCGGCCCACGATCGAGACGCAGCTCCGAGCGCAGATGCTCCGCCGCCTCCGCGGAGTAGGAGCCCCCGCCGGACCAGAGGCGCATCGGATCGCTCGGCAGGACGTTCAGGATGGCGAAGGCCAGAAGCGTGATCCCGACGAGCGTCGGAACCGTCGACAGGATGCGGCGTGTCAGAAACGCGATCATCCGCCTCCCTGGGGAGACATCTTGATGCGTAGGACGCCGGGGTACTGCGTCAGGATGCCACGCGGTGAAGGCCGGGTCTCCGCGATGCGGCGCGACAGGGCGGCCCGGATCGTCGGAAAGAACAGATAGGTGTAGGGCTGCAGATCAAGGAGGCGACGCTCGATTCGGCGATAGCAGGCGGTGCGCTCCGGCGAATCGACGCTGCGGCGACCCTCCTCGAGCCAGGCGTCGATCTGCGCGTCACGAAACCCGGCGTAGTTCCTCCCGCCGCGCACCTGAGACGAATGCAGCATGGGATACAGCTCGTCGTCCGGATCGACGCCCGGAATCGCCCCGGACATGGCGGCCTGGAAATCCCCCTTCCGCAGTCGGGCCGAGAGCCCCGGCCAGTCGAGCCTCTGGATCGTCATCTCGATGCCCAGGCGTCGCAGCGACTCCTGCGCCACCTGTGAAAACTGCACGTGGTCTTCGCCGCCCGCGTAGATGATCAGGGTGAAGCGGAAGGGGGTGCCGTTCTTGCGCCGCAGGCCCGACGTCGGATCCAGTCGCCAGCCGGCCCGGTCGAGGAGGGAGGCCGCCGCCTTTGGGTCGTAGCGAAGGGGTGCTATGTCCGGGTCCGCGCGCAGGACCGCGGGGTGGAAGATCGAATCGCTCACCTTGCCAAAGCCCCTCAGGACGGTGCGCACGTATCCCTCGCGGTCGAGCGCCAGGGTCATGGCGCGGCGGACGTCCGGATCGGAGAAGAAGGGGTTGGATCCATCCGATCGCCAGGCGATGTAATAGAAGAAGAGCGACAGGTACTCCACGGTGGCAAAGCGCCGCCCGAAATCGGGGTCCCGCGCGTGCGCCTGCCACTGGATCGCGGTCAACGGAGCGTAGTCGACCTCGCCGGCGAGAAGAGCCTGCAGGGTCGTCTCCTGCGAGGGGATGATCGAAAGCTCCAGCGTGTCGAGGTAGGGCCTGCCCCCCCAGTAGTCGATGTTGGCCGCCAGGAGGATCCGGCGCCCCGGCTCCCACGACACGAATCGGAAGGGGCCGGAGCCGACCGGCGCGCGGTTGAGGGGCGAGGTCAGGAAGTCCCCCCTCTCGTACAGGTGCTTGGGGAGGATCGGCATCTCCCAGGCGGACAGGGCGGGGGAATAGGCGTAGCGGTAGACCACGCGCACCGTCGTCGCGTCGGGAGTCTCCACTCTCTCGATCGGCAGGAACCCGTCGAGCCGGCCGAGGGCATGGCTCTTAGGGTCGATCACGCGCTCGTACGTGTACTTCACGTCCTCGCTGGTCAGCGGGTGGCCGTCGTGAAAGCGCACCCCCGGACGCAGATGAAAGGTCAGCGTCCGGCCGCCGTCCGAGAAGCTCCACGACTCCGCCAGGCGGGGCACGACGTTGAGATCGACGTCGCGATCGACGAGGCCGTCCCCCACCAGGCGGGCCACCATGTCGCTGATCTGGTCGCTCGCGATGACGAAGTTCATGGTCGCGGGTTCGATGCGCACGGGGAACACGAAGCGGCCGCCGTACTCTGAGGGCGCGGCCGCGGCGGGGGCCTCGGGGGGAGACGGCGCGCAGGCAAGCAGCAGGGAGACGGCGAGGAGCGCCGTCGAGACTCGGGCGCGGCCCCTGGGTCGCCCTCTCACCGGATCAGTCCGAGGTGAACGTCGTCTTGCCGGCCCCCGTATTGCCGAGGAGATCGGTCACCTTCACGATGACGGTATGCTCCCCCGGGCGCAGGGATGCGAGACTGAAGCTGTAGGTCTCCGATTTGGAATCCGACACGCCGTCGGTCGGCGCGACCGCGATGAAGCGCGTCGCGTCGAGCGAGTACTCGGCGCGCGCGATCGGGCCGAGAGTGTCTGTGGCGCTCGCCTCGATCACCGCGTCGCGGCCCGTCTTCCGGACGGTGACCTGGACGGTAGGCGGAGTGTTGTCGACCAGGAACGGATCGCTGACCTGGCTCGCCGATTTGGCCTGGCCGGCCGGGTTCGAAGGGGCGTCGGACGCCTCGATCCGCACCCGGTACAGGCCGTCGGGCAGCTGCGTGGAGTCGAAGGCGAAGTAGCTCTCGCGCAGTCCTCGGGCCAGCGGCTTCCAGGAAGACTCCCCCTCGCTCCTGAACGACAGATCGAACGACAGCGTGTCGCCGTTCGGGTCCTCGGCCTCCCAGTCGAGCGCCTGCATGCCGCGGACGTAGAGACGCTTGTCGGAGATCGGCGATGTCTGTGCGGTGGGGGCGCCCGCGTCCGGGTTGGTGCGGATTCCGGTGAACGCCAGGTCCTGTGGATCGGGCTCGGCGGAATAGGGCAGCCTCTCGCGCACGATGCCGGGCCGTTCGACCGAGACCCGCTTCAGAAGAGGAGGCAGGTTCGAAGGCAGGTAGGCGACCGAGACGGCGAGAAGGGACGGGCTCGCCCCGGCGCCCGGTCGGACCAGCCGGGCCCGCCACTGGAGAAAGCGCGCGGACGGGCTGCTGACGACGCTCCCCTCCGGGTTGGCGTAGGCCGCCGACCAGTCGCTCCAGGTCGAATCGGGAACCCCGGAGTTGCCCGAACGCGTGGCCATCTCGACGCGCGTGCCGGACGGGACGCTGGCGCGCCACGAGATCCGCCCCCATTTCGATAACGTCTGGGCGTCGCAGGTGGGGGAGAGATAGGTCCCGGTCTCGCTGGTCGCCGAATCGAGCATGTAGACGCGTCCGACGTTGCTGCTCGCCGCGAACATCTGCTGGCCCTGACCGCTGATGAGCGAGGTGATCTGGGACTCCGGCAGCTTCGCCAGAAGGGTGCTCTGCTGCGCGCCCACCAGGACGCGCACCCGGCCCGGCTCGCCGCTTCCGGCGACGGGGCGACCCGACGCGTCGAGCGCCAGGGAATAGACCACCTCGGTCTGGGACGACCAGAGGACCGTGACCGTCCCGTCGGGGTCGACGCGGTACACCTCGCTCCGGGCCGGGCCCGCCTGTGGCGCCGGCGCCGTCCCGGCCGCGCTCGCGGTGACCGTGACCGTGGCGGAGGAGCCCGATTCGACGCCCGGGATGACCACCGGTGGAGGCGTGGGCCGGGCCGTCGTGGCGGGCGGCGCCTCACGCTCGGGGCCGGGCTGCTGCTGGGGCGCGGGCGGTGCCTGCAGCTCCCCCTCCTGGCCGATCGCCGCGGCGTAGATGACGCCCTTCGGATCGACCACCACCGCGTTCACCTCGCGCAGCCGCGAGTCGTAGAGGACCGTCGCCTTGCCGTCGGGCGTGATGCGATACAGGAGCCCCTTGCCATCCGTTCCGGCCAGGAGATTGCCGCCCGCGTCGAACGCCAGGGACACGACGTGGAATTCCTCGCTGTCGAAGAACACGTCCGCCTTCCCCTTCGACGGGATCTTGTAGATGATGCCGCGCTCGCCGGTGGCCGCGAACAGCTCCCCCTTGGGGGAGAACGCCAGGGCCCAGATGTAGCGGTCTTCGGGGCTGTAGAACACCTCCCCCTTCGCCTCTCCCGAGATGCGGTAAATCTTTCCCTGCGGCGAGGTGGCGGCGTACAGCACGTCGCTCTTGTCCACGGCCAGGGCGTGGACCGCCAGATCGCCGGTCTCGAAGTAGAGCGATCCGGCGGCGCCGCGGGGGACGCGGTAGATCTTGCCGCCGTTGCCGCC
>DATFVU010000294.1:0-7674 GCA_035260145.1 Candidatus Polarisedimenticolia bacterium
AGATCCTGCGCCGCGTCTCGGCCCTCCCCGGCGTCGCCTCGGCCGCGATCACGAGCAACCTGCCGCTCGGGGGCTCCGACTCGATCCTCAATTTCTCGATCGAGGGGCGCCCGGAGCCGAAGCCCAGCGAAGGGCCGGAGTCCGGCTACCACCAGGTGAGCCCGGACTATTTCCGCGCCCTGGGGATTCCCCTGCTGCGCGGCCGGTCGTTCGAGCCAGGGGATCAACAGAAGGCCCCTGGCGTCGTGGTGATCAGCGAGACGATGGCGCGGCGCTACTGGCCGCACGAAGATCCGATGGGCCGCCGGATCTCGTACGGTACGGACGACAAGGGGGAACCCTACTGGGTCACGGTCGTCGGCATCGCCGCAGACGTCCGCCAGAAGGGGCTGCACGAGGAGCCGCGCGCCGAGGCGTACGTGTGCTACCGGCAATCGCCGTCGCGCTATGCCACGCTGATCGTGCGCAGCGATCTGGAGCCGACCGGTCTCGAGGCGGCGCTGCGCCGCGAGGCGCTCGCGGTCGATCCGGACATCCCCCTGTACGACGTCAAGACGATGCGCGAGGTCCTCGACGGCTCCCTGGCGGCGCGGCGCTTCAACATGGCGCTCCTGGCGCTGTTCGCGGTCCTGGCGGTCCTGCTGGCCGCGGTCGGCCTGTACGGCGTGACCGCCTACATGGTGACGCAGCGCACGCACGAGATCGGCGTCCGCGTGGCCCTGGGGGCGCGGAAGGGGGACATCCTCCGCCTGGTGGTCGGGCAGGGCATGGCGCTGACCCTCGGAGGCCTCGTTCTCGGAATCCTCGGGGCCCTGGCGCTGACGCGCGTCCTGTCGGCGCTCCTGGTGGGGGTGGCCGCGACCGACGCCTGGACGTTCGTCTCGGTCGCCCTGATCCTGGCGGCCGTCGCCCTTCTGGCCTGTACCATCCCGGCCCGGCGGGCGGCGAGGGTCGATCCGATGGTCGCCCTGCGCTACGAGTAGGCGTGCGACGATGAACGGCTTCCTGCAGGACGCGCGCTTCGGTCTCAGGACGATGAGACGAAGCCCGGGCTTCACCGTCCTCGCGACCCTGACGCTGGCGCTCGGCATCGGCGCCACCTCCGTGATCTTCAGCGTCGCGCGCGGCATCCTGTTCCGGCCGCTTTCGTTCCCGGAGCCCGAGCGTCTCGTCCTGGTGCAGGATCGCCAGCCGCAGGCGTACGACACGCCGGCGTCGTATCAGGAATTTCTGTCCTGGCGGGAGTCGATCGGCTCGTTCTCGAGCCTGGCCGCATCCTTCAACACGACCTGCGCCCTCACCGGATCGGGGCAGCCCGAGGAGCTCTGGGCCGTGCGCGCCTCCGCCTCTCTCCTCCCCCTTCTCGGGATCGAGCCGGTCCTCGGACGATCGTTCCGGCCCGAAGAGGATCGCCGCGACTCCGAGCCGGTGGCGATCATCGGTCACGCCCTCTGGAAGCGTCGCTTCGGATCCGATCCGAACGTCGCGGGGCGCACCATGACCCTCGACGGGAAAGTCTTCACAATCGTCGGCGTCCTGCCACCGCATGTCGCCGGCATCCTCCCAGGCGATTCGCTGTTCGGCCGACAGCGTGACGTCTGGCTGCCGTTGCGGCTCGACGACACGGTCGCCCCGCCGGGGCTGCACTTCCTGCGGGTGATCGGCCGGCTGCGTCCCGATCTGGACCCGGCGCGCGCCCGAACCGAAGTGGGCGAGGCGGCGGATCGCCTGAAAAAAGAGCACGACACCGACCACGGACTGACCCTCATGGCGCTCCAGGAGCACGTCACCGGCAGCCTGAGGGCCCCGCTCCTGGCGCTGCTCGGCGCCGTGTCGCTGCTGCTCCTGATCTCCTGCGCCAACGTCGCCGGACTGCTTCTGGCGCGCTCGACCTCGCGGCGCGCCGAGATCGCCCTGCGCATGGCCCTGGGGGCCGGACGCCGGCGCCTCGTCCGGCAGCTGTTGACGGAGAGCCTGGTCCTCTCCTGCCTGGGCGGAGGGCTGGGGCTGATCCTGGCCTATTGGGGGCTCGACGTCCTGGTCGCGTCCTGCCGCGACATCCTGGCGCGCGCCGACGAGATCGGCCTCGACGCGACGACGCTTTTGGTGTCGCTCGTGATCACTCTGGTGACCGGCGTTCTGTTCGGGCTGGCCCCGGCGGCGCAGGTGTCCGGGTCCGATCTGGAGCGCGGCCTGCGCGACGGGGGACGATCCGCCGGGGCGGGGGGCGCGGGTCAAAGGCTGCGCGGTCTCCTGGTGATCGGCGAGATCGCCCTGTCGCTGGTTCTTCTGGCCGGGGCGGGGCTCCTGATCCGCAGCTTCGAGCGCCTGCTCGCAACCGACAAGGGATTCGATCCGGAGAACGTCCTGTCGTTCTCCCTGTCGCTGCCGAACGACGCCTATCCCGCGCCGGATCAGCAAGCCCGCTTCTTCGAACGGACGCTCGAGAGCCTCGCGGCGGTGCCGGGCGTGAGCGACGCCGCGGCGATCAGCGAGCTGCCGCTCGGAGGAAGTGGCACGAACGGCGGCTTCCGCGTCGAGGGTCGCACCGACCCGCGCGGCTTGGAGCCGCAGGCCGAGAAGCGCATCGTCACGCCGGACTATTTCCACACCCTGCGCACTCCCCTCGTGGCGGGACGGGATTTCACCGAGCGCGACCGCACCTCCTCCCCGGGCGTCGCGATCGTCAACCAGTCCCTGGCGAAGCGCATGTTTCCCGGTCAGGACCCGCTCGGACGGCGCATCGATTTCAACTGGGACACCAAGGGCTGGCAGGAGATCGTCGGTGTGGTCGCGGACGTCAAGCAGTACGGACTCGAGGAGGAGAGCCTCCCGACGATCTACGTCCCGCTCGCCCAGCGGGTCGAGGCGAGCATGACCGTCGTCCTGCGCTCTTCCCTGAGACCCGACCAGCTCCTGCCGGAGATCCGCCGCCGGGTGGCGGCGCTGGATGCGGACCGGCCCCTGATCCAGGTGCGCACGATGGAGCAGGTCGTCACCGACTCGGTCGCCGACAGGCGCCTGCCGATGCTGATCCTGTCCGGATTCGCCGCGGCGGCGGTCCTCCTCGGGGCCCTCGGGATCTACGGCATCGTCGGATACTCGGTGGCGCAGCGCACACAGGAGTTCGGCATCCGCATGGCGCTGGGGGCGCGGCGGGCGGACGTCGTGCGCATGGTGCTCGGCCAGGGAGCGAGACTGGCGCTTCTCGGTCTGTCGCTCGGTCTGGTCGGCGCGCTCGCCGTGGCGCGCCTGATCGCGGGGATGCTGTTCGGAATCTCCCCGGCCGATCCCGGGACGCTCGCCGCCACCATTCTCCTGATCTTCGCCGTCGCCCTCCTCGCCTGCTATGTCCCGGCCCGCCGGGCGGCGCGCGTCGACCCGATGGTCGCGCTGCGGTACGAGTAGGGGTCCTTCCATGTCCACAACCGAAAGGCGCGCGTTCGGCCCGCGGCGCATCGCCGCTCTGGCCGCCTCCCTGGCCACCCCGCTGCTCGCGGCGGCGTGCGCCTGGCAGCCGGCCGACGCGTCCCGCCGGGACGAGCGCCAGGTGATCCGAGCCGCCGACGTGCGGCGCCACGTCGAGGAGCTGGCGAGCGACCTCTACGAGGGGCGCGGCGCGGGCTACGTGGGCGAGGACAAGGCCGCGGCCTACATCGAGTCGCAGTTCCGGGGGATCGGATTACGTCCCGCGGGAGACTCGACCCCCTCGGGACGATCGTTCCGGCAGCGGTTCCAGTTCCATCCGCGCGGGCCGGAGCTGCCGGGGCAGGTCCTGACGTCCCGCAACGTCCTCGGCTTCCTGGAGGGAGAGGACGAGGCGCTGCGCAAGGACATCATCGTCCTCGGCGCGCACCATGACGGGCAGGGACGCGCCGGCCAGGCCGACGCCGATCGCCTCCCCTCCGCGGACGGCACGTCGGACGACCTCGTCTGGAACAGCGCCGACGACAACGCTTCGAGCGTCGCCGCCCTCATCGAGGTCGCCCGGGCCATCGGTCGCGGCGGCGACCCGCACCGCCGATCGCTGATGTTCGCCACCTTCGGCGCCGAAGAGCACGCTCTGAATGGCTCGGTCCATTACGTGACCGATCCCCCCTACCCTCTCGAGCGCCACGTCGCCATGGTGAATCTGGAGAAGCTGGGCCGCGCCCCGGACCAGACGCTTTCGGCCGCCTCGACCGGCACCTGTCTCTGCTGGGACGGGATCCTGGCCGAGGCGAACGGGCGGACCGGCTGGAAGGTGCGCTCCGCCATCGCGGAGATCATTCCGGACACCGACCACTATCCCTTCGCCGCCGACGGCATCCCTGCCATCGTCCTGGGGACGATCCACGAGGAGGACACGCACCGCCCCGCCGACACCGCCGACAAGATCGGGTACGACCTCCTGGCCGCCCGGGCCGAGTACATCCGCGCCGTGCTGCTCGACCTCGCCAACCGGAGCGAGGGACCGCGCTTCGCCGGCGCCGCCGGAAACGACCTGGGTATGATCCCGGTGGTGGCGTCCGAGTCGGAGATCCGCATCCTGGGTCTGCCGAAAGGCTCCGGAGCGCTCAAGGTTTCGGGCGTCATCCCCGGCCTTCCGGCGGATCGCGCGGGGCTCGTGCCGGGCGATTTCATCGTCCGGGTGAACGGCCGGACCCTGAAGAACGACGTCGACAAGGAAGCGGTGCAGCAGGCGGCCGACGGATCGCCCGGAGGGCTCGAGATCGCGGTGCTCAGGCAGGGGCGACGGGAGGTGCTGTCGATCCGGCCGGGACGTCTGGGTCGGGGCTGAATGGAGACCGTGCGGCCGCGCGATCGCTCCTCCCCCGCGCTGGACTACAATGACGGCGCCGATTCGGCGCACACCATGAAGCACAAAGAGCTCGGGACGGCACGCATCCTGGTCGCCGATGACCAGCAGGACGTGCGGGAGGCGCTGCGGCTCCTGCTCAAGGGGGAGGGGTTCGCCATCGACACGGCCTCCTCCCCCGCCGCCGTGCTCGAGGCGGCGAAGACCAAGGAGTTCGACGCCATCCTCATCGATCTCAACTACACGCGCGACACCACGTCCGGCCGCGAGGGGCTCGACCTTCTGGGCCGCCTGGTGAGCCTTGACGCGACCCTGCCCGTCGTGGTGATGACCGCCTGGGGAAGCGTCGACGTGGCGGTCGAGGCGATGCGGCGCGGCGCGCGCGATTTCATTCAGAAGCCCTGGGACAATCCCCGGCTCCTGGCGATTCTCCGCACGCAGGTCGAGCTGGGGCGGGCCCTGCGGCGCGGCCAGAAGCTGGAAGCGGAGAATCTCCTGCTGCGCGGCGAGGGCGGGCCGCGCCTCCTCGCCGAGTCGGGCGCCATGCAGCCGGTCCTGCAGATGATCGACCGCGTCGGCCCCTCCGACGCGAACGTCCTGATCACCGGCGAGAACGGCACGGGCAAGGGGGTCGTGGCCCAGGCGCTGCACGCCGTGTCGCGCCGCGCGGGGGCTCCCCTGGTCACGGTCAATGCCGGCGGCTTCTCGGAGGGGGTGTTCGAGAGCGAGCTGTTCGGCCATGTGAAGGGGGCGTTCACCGACGCCCGGGCCGATCGCGTCGGGCGCTTCGAGCTGGCCGATGGCGGCACGCTGTTCCTGGACGAGATCGCCAATGTCCCGCCGGGTCTGCAGGCCAAGCTGCTCCGGATTCTGGAGACGGGCGAGTTCGAGAGGGTCGGCTCCTCCCGCACGCGCAAGGTGGACGTGCGCATCTTCTCCGCCACCAACGCCGACATCGGCTCCGAGGTCACGGCCGGCCGCTTCCGGCAGGACCTCCTGTTCCGCCTGAACACGATCGAGATCCAGGTGCCGCCCCTGCGCGACCGGCGCGAGGACATTCCTCTTCTGGCGCGCCACTTCCTGACGCAGCACGCCGCGCGCTACCGCAAGACGCTCACCGGCTTCGAGGAGCCGGCCATGCGGGCCCTCCTGGACCACCGCTGGCCCGGCAACGTGCGCGAACTGGACCACGCCGTGGAGCGGGCGGTCCTGATGAGCCCCGGTCCCCAGATCGGCCCCTCCGATCTGTCGCTCCGCATCGCGGCCGACGGCCACGCGAGTCTCGACGAGATGAGTCTGGAGGAGGTCGAGTGCTACCTCATCCGCAAGACGCTGGCGCGCTACAACGGGAACGTCAGCCAGGCCGCCTCCGCCCTGGGGCTGAGCCGCAGCGCCCTGTACCGCCGCCTGCAGCGGTACAGGCTGTGACCGACAGAGCCGGCCGGCCGAGGCGCCGGCCGCGCGATCACGACGTCCCCCATGAACGTCGCATTCTCCTTTTGACCCTCGCGGCCGGGGGCGCGGGTGTGGTCGTCTCGATCGCGATCCTCTGGACCGGCGACTACAGCGCCAAGGTGCAGTGGACGCTCGCCGCCCTGATCGTCGGCGTGTGGCTGGGATTCGCCTTCGCCGTGCGCGAGCGGGTCGTGCGGCCGCTGCAGATCGTCTCCAACCTCCTGGCGGCCCTTCACGAGGGGGACTTCTCCATCCGCGCCCGCGGCGCCCATCACGAGGACGCCCTGGGCGAGGTGATGCTGGAGGTGAACGAGCTGGCCGAGACCCTGCGGAAGCAGCGCCTGGGGGCGCTTGAGGCGACGGCCCTGCTGCGCAAGGTCATGGAAGAGATCGACGTGGCGGTGTTCGCGCTCGACGGCGACGATCGGCTGCGGCTGGCGAACCGGGCCGGCGAGCGCCTGCTGGGGCGGCCGATCGAGCGCCTGCTGGGCGTCGACGCCGCCGAGCTGGGGCTGCGCGCCTGTCTTGTCGAGGAGGCGGCCCCGATCCTGGACCTGACCTTTCCCGGACGCACCGGTCGCTTCGAGGTCCGCCGCGGCACGTTCCGGCAGGGCGGCCTGGCGCACCGGCTCATCGTCCTGTCGGACGTGAGCCGCGCCCTGCGTGAGGAGGAGCGCCAGGCGTGGCAGCGCCTGATCCGGGTGATGGGGCACGAGCTGAACAACTCGCTCGCGCCGATCAAATCGATCGCCCACAGCCTGGAGCAGCTCATCGTCCGGGACCCGAAGCCGCCCGACTGGGAGGACGACCTGCGGCGCGGCCTCGGAGTGATCGGCTCCCGCTCCGAGTCGCTCAGCCGCTTCATGGACGGCTACGCCCGCCTGGCCCGCCTGCCGCCGCCGCGGTTCAAGGAGGTGGAAGTGGGGGCGCTGGTGCGGCGCGTCTGCGGGCTGGAGACCCGCCTTCCCGTCGCCGTCGTTCCCGGCCCCGAGACCACCATGAAGGCCGACGCCGACCAGCTGGAACAGCTCCTGATCAACCTGGTCCGCAACGGGGTCGACGCCGCCCTCGAGACCGGCGGCGGCGTCCGCGTCGGCTGGCAGAGAGTCAACGGCTCGCCCGCGGCGCTGGAGGTGTTCGTGGAGGACGACGGCCCGGGCGTCCCGAACACATCGAACCTGTTCGTGCCGTTCTTCACGACCAAGCAGGACGGCTCGGGGATCGGCCTGGTCCTCAGCCGGCAGATCGCGGAGGCCCACGGGGGCACGCTGACGCTTGGAAACCGCGAGCCGGAATCGGGATGCCGGGCCCGGCTGCACCTGCCGATCCGGGGGCCCGCCGGGAACCATTCGCCCGCGGGACGCGTTGGATGAGTTGTCACGAACCGGACGTTCGTCCAGGAGGAGCGCCATGCGCCTGAA
>DATFVU010000295.1:0-4260 GCA_035260145.1 Candidatus Polarisedimenticolia bacterium
TCGGGCCCCCCTCGAGCGATACGCGATACAGCTGACGCTCCAACGGCCCGTCCTTCGCCGCCGTGAAATAGACGAGACCGTTCTTCTCGTCGATCCCTTCGACCTGATCGACGGGCCAGTCGCCGGACGTCAGGGCGCGCAGGCGGGAGCCATCACGCGCGCGCAGCTCCAGGTGGCGGAAGCCGCTCGCCTCGCTGGACCACACGAACCGTCCGTCCTTCAGGGGGCGCAGGTCGTCGTGCAGATTGATCCAGGTCTCCGAGCGGTCCTCGAGGAGCGGGGTCATGGCACCCGTCCCGGGGTCGCCGCGCAACAGTCTCAGAGTCTTCTGGTCCCGGCTCTCCACCTGGACGAGAAGCGAGCCGTCGGGGTCCCACAGGACGCGCGCGAGGTAGAAGTCGTCGTCGCCGCTTGAGAGCCGCATCCAGACCGTTTCGCCGCCGGCCGCCGGGACCACTCCGAGCCGAACCTTGGCGTTCGGGCCGCCGGCGTATGGGTAGTGGTAGGACTCGACGTTCCAGGTCGGTCCCCCCTGCTGGACGATGGGGTAGAGCGGGATCGCCGTCTCGTCCACCTCGGTGAAGGCGATGCGAGTCCCGTCGGGAGACCACCAGAAGCCGGACGACCGATCCATCTCCTCCTGCGCGATGTACTCGGCCACGCCGTGGAACACGCCGTCGCGGGCCCCTTCGGTCAGCCGCCTCTCCGTGCGCGTCGCGATGTCCAGAACGTACAGCTCCCCGTCTCGCGCGTAGGCCGCGCGCGCACCATCCGGAGAGGGCTGCGGGTCGATCTCGGAGGCGGCCGTGTCGGTCAGGCGCAGCGGCGACTGCCCCGGGCGCCCCAGGTAGACGTCACCCCGCCAATCGAACAGGGTCGTGTCCGCGTCGCTCGCCAGCAGGTAGTGCGTGATCCCGGTGTCCTGGACGCGCTGGCGCTCGCGGCGGAGCACCTCCTCAGGCGTCAGGGCCGTCTCGGCCGACGTCTGCGGCGGACGCGCGACGATCGTGCGCTCTCCCGAGGCGACGTCCTCGCGGAACAGCGAGCGCGACACGCCCGCGCCTTCGATCGCCAGAAAATAAAGCCGACGTCCGTCGTAGGCGAAACGGAAGGTTCCGGCGACCTTCGTCCCCGGCGGCGGGTAGCGGGCGACCCGCTCGAGAGACAGGTCCTGTTTTGAGGCGTCGCGCGCGCGCTTCCGCCCTTCCCCCCTTCCGGGGATCGCCACCAGGGCCAGCGCGACAGTCAGCAGGACGCAGGAAGAGGTGCTCAAGGAACCACCCGTATAGGACGGGACGACCCAAAGAGTCAACCCGGGAGGCCCGGAGCTCCGGGCGCCCGGGCGAAAAAATGCCGGAAGAGGATTTTGGGAGTTGACAGCGGGCGGTTAGCAGCCTAAATAGATGGCGCGCGGAGGGGAGGGGCCTTCCGGGGATGCAGGCTCTCAGCAACAAGGAACGCCTCGAAGCACTGCGCCGTACCAATCAGAAGCTCGAGCGGCTGATCCGCCTGACGGCGGACATCGCGCGTCTGGGCGACGAGCGCGTCACCCTCAAGAAGATCGTCGATACCGCCGCCAGCCTGATCGGCGTCCAGGGCGCCCATATCGCGCTCGTGGACAAGGAAGAGAAGCAGCTGTACGGTGTCATCAGCTCCGGCCGGCACCCGGAGGATGCCCCCCGTCTGAAATTCCAGCTCTCCCAATCGGCGGCCGCCCAGAGGGCCCTCGCGGGGCGCAGGCCCGTCGCCATCGAGAACGCCGATGACGATGCGCGCGTCAACTCGCGGGCCCGCGAGCTCATGGGAATCCGTGGCGTCGCCTATCTCTCCCTCATGAGCGGGAGCGAGAGCTTCGGACTGCTCATTCTGATCACGCGGCGGCCGCACACCTGGACGGCCCCCGAGCTGGAGCTCGCCCGGCGCTTCGCCGACGTCGCCTCGGTGGCCCTCGAGAATTCCCGCCTGATGACGCAGCTCGCGGAGACGGAGGTGCGGTTCCGCAGCCTGGTGGAGCACGTCCCGGTCATCATCTACCGCTGCGACGTCGAGCCGCCGTACCGGTCCCAGTACATCAGTCCGCAGACCCGGACGATGCTCGGATACTCGGTGGACGAGTGGCTTCGCGACGACAATTTCTTCATGAAGATCGTCCATCCCGACGATCTGAACGCGTTGATCGAGCTGGGCAAGGAATCGGTGCGCAGGAAGGGGTTCGTGACCGCCGAGTACCGTCTCCTGGACCGGGCGGGCGAGGTGCGCTGGTTCCGCGACGAGGCGATGCTCGTGCGCGACCCGTCGGGGGTCCCCGTCGCCTGGCATGGCGTCCTCGTCGAGATCACCGGCATGAAGAAGCTGCAGCACTAGCCCGCCGGCCGCGCTCTTGCAACGTCCGCCCGCGTTCCTGTACGCTCCGCGCCCATGGGCCTCATCGGAATCGCGATCCTGCTCGGGATCGTCGAGGGTCTGACCGAGTTCCTGCCCGTCTCGTCCACCGGCCATCTCATCGTCGTGGGACACCTGCTCGGGTTCAGGGGCGAGACGGCCGAGACCTTCGAGATCTTCATCCAGATGGGGGCGATCCTGGCCGTGGTCGTCCTGGAGCGCCGCGTGTTCCTCGATCTCCTGCGGCCCGGGGCGCGCGCGGGCTTCGCGGGCCCGCGCGGCTGCGGGCTTCTCCTGACCACGACCGTCCCCGCGCTCATCGCCGGCGCCCTCCTGCACGACTGGATCAAGACGAATCTCTTCGGGCCGGCGACCGTGGCGTTCGCCCTTTTCGTCGGCGGGATCGTCATCCTGATCGTGGAACGTGTCCGTCCCGGCACGACGGTGGCCGACATCGGGGGGCTCGGCTTCGGGAAGGCCCTCGCCATCGGGTTGTTCCAGTGCCTGTCCCTGTGGCCGGGGGTGTCGCGCTCCGGGGCGACCATCGTCGGCGGGCTCCTGTGCGGCCTGGAGAGACGGACCGCGGCGACGTATTCGTTCGTGGCGGCCGTGCCGGTGATGGCGGCGGCGACGCTCTATGATCTCCTGAAGAGCTGGTCCCATCTCGGCGCGCAGGACATCGTACCGTTCGCCGTCGGCTTCCTGGTCTCGTTCGTCTCCGCCTACGCGGCCATGCGGGTGTTCGTCGCCCTCCTGGGCCGGACCACGCTCCGCCCCTTCGCCTGGTACCGGATCCTCATCGCCCCCGCGGTCTACTTCCTGGTGAAATGAGATGAGCTGGAAGCGCTGGCTCCTCGGAACGCCGTTCGAAACCGAGCGCTTCCGGGAGCAGCGGCTGCGCGTGCCGATCGCCCTGGCGGTGTTCTCCTCGGACGCCCTGTCGTCGGTCGCCTACGCGACCGAGGAGATCCTGCTCGTTCTGAGCATCGCGGGTATCGCCGCCCTCGGGTACTCCCTGCCGATCTCCGCGGTGATCGCACTGCTTCTTTTCATCGTCATCGTTTCCTACCGGCAGACGATTCACGCCTACCCCGACGGAGGGGGCTCGTACATCGTGGCGCGCGAGAATCTGGGGACGCAGTGGGGACTCATCGCGGCGGGTGCCCTGCTCCTCGATTACATCCTGACGGTGGCGGTCTCGACCGCCGCGGGGGTCGCCGCCATGACGTCCGCGTTCCCGGGGCTGCTCGCGTACCGTGTCGGCCTCGGGCTCCTGTTCCTCTTCCTGCTGACGGTCGGCAACCTTCGGGGCGTGCGTCAGTCGGGCCGCATCTTCGCCGTGCCGACCTACATGTTCATCTTCTCCATGACCTGCCTCATCCTCGCGGGAATCTACCGCGCGTTGATGGGCTATCCCCCCGTCGAGCCCCCCCTCGCAGGATTTCCCGAGGTTCGCCACACGCTGAACCTGTGGCTGCTGATGAAGGCCTTCTCGGCCGGGTGCGCGGCCCTGACCGGGATCGAAGCGGTGAGCAACGGAGTTCAGGCGTTCCGGAAACCCGAGTCCCGCAACGCCGCCCTGACCCTGATGATCATGGCGATCATCCTGGCGTTCTTTTTCCTCGGCACATCATACCTGGCCCACGTCTATCTGGTGGTTCCCGGAGCCGGCCAGACCGTCGTGTCCCAGCTCGGCCGGGCCATTTTCGGCAGCGGTCTGTTGTACTACCTGATGCAGATCGCCACCGCGGCGATCCTGATGGTGGCGGCGAACACCGCCTTCGCCGATTTCCCCCGGCTGTCGTCGATCCTGGCCCGCGATCGCTTCCTGCCGCGCCAGCTGGCGAATCTCGGGGATCGCCTGGTCTACTCAAACGG
>DATFVU010000296.1:0-7143 GCA_035260145.1 Candidatus Polarisedimenticolia bacterium
ATCGATCTTAGCAAAGCCGCGGATCGCGGCGCAACAACGCGTGCTACGATACGACTCCCCGCGACGTTCGGAGGCCGGATGCCCGGCGACATCACTCTCGATAAAGAGATTCCCCACAGCGTCGAAGCCGAGCGTTCCGTCCTCGGCGCCATCCTGATCGAGAACACCGCCATCAACCGGGCGCAGGAGATCCTGCGCGAACAGGATTTCTATCGCGAGCCTCACCGCAAGATCTTCAAGGTGATGACCGATCTCTCCGAGAAGACGACCGCCATCGATCCGGTCACGGTAAAGGACGAGCTGTCGCGCTCCGGCGACCTGGAGGCCGTGGGAGGCCCCGCCTACATCGCCTCGCTCGTCGACGGCGTGCCGCGCTCCGCCAACGTCGAGTACTACGCCCGCATCGTCAAGGAGAAGGCGATCCTGCGCAACCTGATCGACGCCGGGGGGCGCATCGTCTCGACCGCCTACGAGGCCAGTCAGGATCCCGACGATATCCTCGACCAGTCGGAGCGTCTCATCTTCCAGATCGCCCAGGATCGCATGCGGGAGGGTTTCGTGCCGATGCGGGCGATCGCGGACCAGAGCCTGAAGGCTATCGAGCGCCTGGCCGAGAGACGCGAGCTCATCACGGGGCTGCCGACGGGCTACCGCCTGCTCGACGAATACACGTCCGGACTCCAGCCCTCCGATTTGATCGTGCTCGCCGCCCGCCCCGGCATGGGCAAGACCTCCTTCGCCCTCAACATCGCGCAGCACGCCGGCCTGCAGGAAAAGCGGAAGGTGGGCATCTTCTCCCTGGAGATGACGCGCGAGCAGCTCTTCCTGAGGATGTTGACGGGGCTGGCGCGCGTAGACAGCCATCGTCTCCGCACGGGCCGGCTGACGAAGGAGGAGTGGAAGCAGCTCACCAAGGCCTTCGGAGAGCTCGCCGCCGGAGATGCCTTCATCGACGACTCGGCCGGCATCTCGGTCCTCGAAATGCGGGCCAAGAGCCGGCGCTTGAAGCTGGAGCAGGGACTCGACCTCGTGGTGATCGATTACATGCAGCTCATCCGCAGCCGCAGCCGGTTCGAGAACCGCCAGCAGGAGATGGCCGAGATCTCCCGCTCGCTGAAAGAGCTGGCCAAGGAGCTGAACGTCCCTGTGATCGCCGTCTCGCAGCTGTCGCGCGCGCCGGAGCAGCGCGGAGAGAAGGGCCGCCCGCAGCTCTCGGACCTGCGCGAGTCGGGCGCCATCGAGCAGGACGCCGACGTCGTCCTCCTCCTCTACCGTGAGGAGATGT
Source organism: Candidatus Polarisedimenticolia bacterium (assembly GCA_035260145.1). Taxonomy (GTDB): domain Bacteria; phylum Acidobacteriota; class Polarisedimenticolia; order Gp22-AA2; family Gp22-AA2; genus Gp22-AA3. Next base: position 1,286 of record DATFVU010000296.1, read on the forward strand.
ACAAGCCGACCGAGGATAATCGGGGCATCGCCAAGGTCATCATCGCCAAGCAGAGAAACGGTCCGACCGCCGAGTTCGACATGGCCTTCATCCGCGAATACACGCGGTTCGAGGACCTCGAACGCCAGCCCGGCTGATGTCCGCCCTCGATCTGCACCGACCCACTTGGGCCGAGATCGATCTCGACGCGCTGTCGCGCAACCTGGCGGCGGTGCGCGGCCGCATCGGGACGCGCGCCGTTCTGGCGGTCGTCAAGGCCGACGCTTACGGCCATGGCGCCGTGGAGGTGACGCGTGCCCTCGTGGCGGAGGGGGTGGAGCGCTTCGGCGTCGCCCTCCCGGAGGAGGGCGTCGAGCTGCGACGGGCGGGAATCCGCGCGCCGATCCTCGTCCTGGGAGGCTTCGCGCCGCCGCAGGCCGACCTCCTGCTCCGCCACGACCTGGTTCCCGCGATTTACCGACCGGATCAGGTGGAGGCGCTGGCCGCCGCCGCGCGCCGCCATGGCCTGATGGCGCCGGTTCATCTCAAGGTGGACACGGGAATGGGGCGGCTCGGCGTCCCGGCCGCGGATGTCCCCGCCTTCATCGGGGTGGTGGAGGGGTCGCCGTCGATCCGGCTGACCGGGGCGTTCTCGCACCTCGCCGTCGCGGACGACCCGGCGGACCCATTCACGTCCCGGCAGATCGATCAGTTCCGGGAGGCGATCGCGGCCATCCGGGCCCGCGGCCTCGCACCCGAGGAGATCCATCTCGCCAACAGCGCCGCGGTCCTGGATCATCCCCCTGCCTGGCTCACGCTCGTCCGACCCGGCCTGATTCTGTACGGCTATGCCCCCTCGTCCAGGGTGACCCCGCTCACCGTGCGCCCCGTCCTGTCCCTGAAGACACGCATCATCTATATAAAGGACGTGGCCCCGGGCACCACCCTGGGGTATGGGAGAACCTTCGCGGCGGCCCGACCGACGCGGGTCGCTTCTCTGGCCATCGGCTATGACGATGGCCTCCCGCGCCTCCTGTCCAACCGCGGCCACGTCCTCGTCCGCGGCCGCCGCGCCCCCGTCGTGGGACGCATCAGCATGGATCTGACCACGGTCGACGTGACCGACATCCCGGAGGCGGGCCTGGGGGACGAGGTGGTGGTCCTCGGCGGCTCCGGCGGAGAGGTCGTGGACGCCGATCGAATCGCCGCCTGGGCCGAGACCATCTCGTGGGAGGTGCTGTGCGGCCTCGGGCCGCGCGTCCCCCGACTCTATATCCGGGCGGCCGAGAGACGGGTCGTCTCACGCTTCGGCGACCTGGGGTCCTGAGCGGCCCCTCTGGTCTCGACCGCCCCGAAACGCTATCATGTGCCAGATGTCATAATGTCATAGGCTCGCTTATCGGCCCCGCCAGGGCCAGACCGAGGTGATGGCCGTGGGAACTCTCGTCCTTCGTGCGCTTCTCGTCGTCCTATCCATTCTGTTCGGCGCGGAAATCCGACCGATCACGTTCAACCCGCTCGACCTCACCGGGCTCGCCATCGGCGCCGTCGCCGCCGGATCGATCCTGGCGCTCGAGTACCTGCTTCGCGGTCTGGAGATGAACGCCCTCCTCGGCGGCCTCGCCGGCCTTCTGGTCGGAGGGGCGGCGGCCGGCGTCGTCGTGGCGCTCCTGCCGCTCGGCATGCTGTCCTTCGCCCCGCCGGTCGCGACCCAGGGTTTCCTGTTCCTTCTGTTCGGCTACACGGGCATGGCCGTCGGGGCCGCGCGCGGGGAGCGCTTCACGCTCTCAAGCCTGCGGGCTGCCTGGTCCGAGGGCGGACAGCGTCAGAACTTCAAGATTCTCGACACGAGCGTCATCATCGACGGACGCATCGCCGATGTGTGCGAGACCGGCTTTCTGGACGGAACGCTGGTCGTGCCGCAGTTCGTTCTCAGAGAGCTGCAGTACATCGCCGACTCCCAGGATTCTCTGAAGCGGAACCGTGGACGCAAGGGGTTGGACATCTTGCAGCGCATCAAGAAGGGGCCCGAGGTGAAGGTCTCGATCTCGGAGGCCGACTTCCCCGATATCAAGGATGTCGACATGAAGCTGATCGAGCTGGCCAAGCAGCTGGGCGGCAAGATCATCACGAACGATTTCAATCTCAATAAGGTGGCCGAGCTGCGGGGCGTCCAGGTGCTGAACATCAACTCCCTCGCCAACTCGCTCAAGCCGGTCGTCCTGCCCGGAGAGTCGATGAAGGTCTTCATCCTGAAGGAGGGGAAGGAGCCCAACCAGGGCGTGGGCTACCTCGACGATGGAACGATGGTCGTGGTGGACAACGCCAAGCGCCACCTCGGGCGGAACATCGAAATCACCGTCACCTCCGTTCTCCAGACCACGGCCGGCAAGATGTTCTTCGGCAAGTCGGACGCGAGCGAGGAGGCGACACCCATCGATCAGCGCCCCCGGAGGACGGGCGCTTGAGAAGGAGCTTCGTCCTCCTCGGTGCGGCGGCGTGTCTCATGGTCCAAGCACCGGCCACGGCCGCGTCCGGCGCATCGGCCCACGCCTACCTCATCATGCCGTTCGAGAACACGGCGGAAGATCCCGCGCTGGACTGGCTGTCGCCCGGCCTGGCGCATTCGCTCGGGGAGTATCTGCTGGGCTTCGGGCAGCAGGTGATGGACCCCGAGGAACGCACCGTGCTTCTGGAAGGGAGCGGCATCCCGCCGGGCGCCCCTCTGGCGCTCGCCAGCGCACTGGAGCTCGGCCGCCGGACGCTGGCGCGTCCGACCGGGCTCAGGGTGGATCGCCTTGTCCTCGGACGTTTCAACGTGGATCAGGGCGACATCACGGTGGCGGCGAGGGTCATCGATCTCAAGCGCGAGAAGGCGCGCGCCTGGCAGTCGCGCTCCGGCCGGCTCAAGGATCTCCTGCAGCTCGGTCGCGATCTGGCGGTGGCGATGGCGCGCGACGAGAAGATCGCGATCACGGACGGCCGTGAGGAGTTCCTGCGCAAGCACACGGAGGACGTTCCCCTCCTGGCGTTCGAGACGTACTGCCGCGCCGTCTGCGAGAGCGACTCGAAAGAGCGCCTGCGGCTCCTGCGCAAGGCCCTGCAGCAGTATCCCGGGTATCCCAGAGCGGCCTATCAGGCCGGCGCCCTGCTCGCCCGCGAGGAGCGCTGGGAGGACGCGGCGGCCGTCCTGGGGAAAGCGTCCTCGGATCCTTTCCCGTACGAGTCCGATTACCATCTGCTGAACGCCCAGGTCGCGCTGGGGCGCAAGGATCCACAAGCCGCCATCGCGGAGGCCCGTCGGGCGCTTGCGATCGCCGAGACCGCCCGCGGCCATCTCCTTCTGGGGCGGGCCCTGCAGGCCTCCGGCGACAGCCCGGCCGCCCTCGCGGAGCTCGAGAAGGCCAAGAGCGCCGACCCCACCGACGCCGAGATCGAAGAGGTGCGCCGGACGATCGAACGGGTGAAGAACCCGAGGAGCGCCCCTTGAGCCCATCCGATCTCGAGATCGCGCGCCGGGTGAAGCTCGTGCGCATCGAGAATCTCGCCGAGTCCCTCGGCCTGCAGGCCGACGAGATCGAGCCCTACGGCCGCTACAAGGGGAAGGTCACCCTGCACGCCCTGGAGCGCCTGAAGGGACATCCGAACGGGCGCTACGTCTGCGTCACCGGCATCAATCCCACGCCCCTCGGAGAAGGCAAGACGGTCGTCACGATCGGGCTGGCCCAGGCGCTGCGCCGCCTCGGCAAGCGCGCCATCAGCACGCTGCGACAACCCTCCATGGGCCCGGTGTTCGGCATCAAGGGGGGCGCCACCGGGGGAGGCCACTCGCAGGTCGTGCCGATGGAGGAGGTGAACCTGCACTTCACGGGCGACTTCCACGCCGTCGCCTCGGCCCACAACCTGCTGGCCGCGTTGATCGACAATCACCTGCACCACGGCAATCGGCTCGGCCTGGATCCCGAGGCGATCCTGTGGCGACGCAGCCTGGACCTGAACGACCGGGCGCTGCGCCGCATTCGCGTCGGGCTGGGGGGCGGGACGAACGGCGTCGAGCGGGAGAGTGGCTACGACATCACGCCGGCGTCCGAGGTGATGGCGATCCTGTCCCTCTGCCGGAGTCCGCGCGATCTCAAGGAGCGTCTGGGACGCATCCTCATCGGCGTCGACCGGGAGGGGCGCGGCGTGCCCGCCTCCGCCCTGTCGGCCCAGGGAGCCATGGCGGCCATCCTGAAGGACGCGATCAAGCCGAACCTGGTGCAGAACGTCGAAGGGGGCGCGGCGCTCATCCATTGCGGCCCGTTCGCCAACGTGGCGCACGGCAACAATTCGGTCCTGGCCGATCTCCTGGCCCTCAAGCTGGCCGACTACGTGGTCACGGAGAGCGGGTTCGGCTCCGAGATGGGCGCCGAGAAGCTGTTCGACATCAAGTGTCCGGTCGCGGGCATCGCGCCGTCCGCAGCCGTCGTCGTCTGCTCGATACGCGCCCTGAAGCTGCACGGCGGAGTGACGATCACCGGGCGGGACACCTCACCCCTGGCGCGACCCGATGTCGGCGCCGTGAGGCGCGGTTGCGAGAACCTGCGAAAGCACGTGGAGAACGTCCGCATCTTCGGCCTGCCCGCGGTGGTGGCGGTCAACCGCTTCGAGAGCGACACGCCCCAGGAAGTCGAGGAGGTGATCACGCAGGCGCGCGCCGCCGGCGCCGTCGCTGCGGTCCCCGCGGAGGTCTGGGCGCGCGGTGGCGAGGGCGGGCTGCAGCTCGCGGAGGCGGTCGTGCGCGCGGCCGACTCGGGCGGGCGGTTCAGTCCGCTCTATCCGCCCGAGATCTCGATCGAAGAGAAGATCGAGACCATCGCCCGGCGGATCTACGGCGCCGCAGGAGTGACCTACACGCACAAGGCCAGGGAGCGTATCGAGTTCTGCCGCCGGCAGGGCCTGGGGCACCTCCCGATCTGCATGGCCAAGACCCCCCTGTCCCTGTCTCACGATCCGGCGCTGAAGGGGCGCCCCGAGGGGTTCGTCGTCCCGGTCACCGACATCCGCGCCGCGGCCGGCGCCGGCTACGTCTACCCGCTGATCGGCAGCATCATGACCATGCCCGGGCTGCCGTCCGTCCCGACGGCCCAGCAGATCGATCTGGACGACGAGGGGCGGGTGAGCGGCCTGTCCTGAGTGGAGGGGTCGACCCCTATCGCGCGCGCCGCGTGTAGCGGGCCACCACGAAGGCGTCGTAGATACTGAGCAGCCAGGACAGCGCCGTCACGAACAGGATCGACATCCCGACCTTGATCGCCTTGTCGAGGATGAGCCTCTGAGGCTCGATGTCGACCAGGATTCGGAACAGCGGCGACATGAGGTAGAGGGCAATCAGGTAGGCCTGGAGCAGAAACGCGAACAGGAACATGACCGCCTTCCCCAGCTGCCCGTTCAGCAGCTGCCCCCACCCCGGGACGCACATCGAGGCGAGGCCGGACACGAACGGCTGGTGCAGGCCCTCGAATCGGCCGCCACGGGCCTCCGCGCTCCGATACGCCTGGGCCACGTTGTAGATCGCGAAGAAGATCACGCAGAAGTCGATGGACGAGGCGTACAGCATCATCTCCCATTCGTTCACGAAGAACAGGTGCGCGAAGCTCCGGACCCGGCTCCAGGTCATGAACATGAAGTAGTGGAACGCCACGATGAACAGCTCGCTCAGGAAGAACAGGGCGGCCAGTCGGCCATCGCCGTTGTACAGCTGACCCAGGCCGCACACGAAGAGGGACAGGGTCGAGGCCGCCGCGGGGCTCTTGCCACGTCGTCCGCGCGCGCGCGTGATCGGGCGCTCGGCGACCGTCTCCTCGATCTCGGCGGGGCGCTCGGGCGCCTTGGAGGGC
>DATFVU010000297.1:0-16885 GCA_035260145.1 Candidatus Polarisedimenticolia bacterium
GCGCGCCGCTGACGTCGCCGTCCCGCTCGATGTCGGGCGGGGCGCTGGTGATGACCACGCTGCGGCGCCCGCCCGAGGGGAGGAGCAGGTCCTCGGTGGCGCGGGCGCTGCCGCGGAATCGGGCGTGCACGATCGGACAGCGATCCTCGCAGGGACGCACGCCCTCGGGGCCCTGCGGGTTCAGCACGTCGCCGCAGAACCGCCCGATCGCCTCCTCCGGGCGCAGGCCGAGAATCGCCGCGGCCTGCGGGTTCAGGTAGCGGATGCGCCGCTCGCGATCGACGGAGAAGACCCCTTCCACGATCCCGGTCACGATCGCCTCCGCCTCGCGCTGGCGGCGGCGCAGTTCGGCCGTCAGTTGCAAAAGGTGCCCGCGCATCTCCTCCATGGTCGAGGCGAGCGCGCCGATCTCGGCCCCCGGGACGCGCGGGATCGGGGTGGCGAGATCCCCCCAGCCGATGCGCGCCGAGGCGTCGGTCAGCGCCTCGAGCGGCCGCACCAGCCGGCGCCCGATCACAACACTCGCCAGCGTCGCCAGCCCGCCCACCAGAACGGCGGTGAGTAGAAGGGAGCGTATGAAGCGGCGCTGCGACGGCACGAGCCCCGCGGTGGGGAGGCCGGCCTCGACCAGGCCGACCACTTCGCCGCCGGGGCCGCGCAAAGGCTGCACCGCGAGGTAGACGCCGGCGTCGTCCAGACGCCCGGCGGCCGGCTCCTCGGCGTCCAGGGCCCGCCCCCTGATCCTCGCCTGCGGTTCGTCCTTGAGCGCCCGCTGGCGATCGACGATCGTGATCGGCAGGCCAACCTCGCGAGAGACGCCTGAGGCGAACCCCTCGTCCAGGGCGATGGCGGTCGCCACGAACGTGCCCGGGACCGACGCCACCGGTGCCGTGGCGCCCAGGACCAGAGGCCCGTCCCCCTCCGGGCGCAGGACGAAGCGATCGTCCGGGGCGCGCGGTCGTCGCGCCAGGGCGCCCCAGGCGACGGCACCGTCGTGCGCCAGCAGATCGCCGCCGGCCAGGACCGCGCAGCCGGTCAGGGAGCTGGTGCGTCGGAACCGCGCCAGCAAATCTTGAAGACCGCGCGTGTCCCCCTGCTTCAGGAGGGTTCCGAGGGGGGCGCCCCCGGCCAGGAGGCGGGCGGACGCCCGCGCCTGCTCGCCGGCCCTCTCGATAGCACTGAGGGCCGTCGCCGACGCGAGGCTCGCCCGGCTGAGCGCCTGTTCGTCGGTCAGCCTGCGCAAAAGGCCGGCGGCGGCTGCGACCAGGCAGACCACGGCGGCGGCCACCAGGCCGACATTGACCGCGGTCAGGACCGTTCCCAGGCTCAGGCGGCGGTGCGGCTCCGAACCCTTCGCGCCGCGCCCCGAGGCGTGCATGACCTCATCATAGCAGGGGAGGTCACGCCGCCCTACGTCCCGACCGCCACTCGACCACTCGCTTGATCGCCAGGGTGGCCAGCGCCAGGAGGGTCAGGAGGGAGGCGACGGCGAACGAGGCGGTGAACTGGTATTCGTTGTACAGGATTTCGACGTGCAGGGGGATGGTGTTGGTGACGCCCCGGATGTGCCCGGAGACGACCGACACGGCGCCGAACTCCCCCATCGCCCTGGCCGCGCACAGCATCACGCCATACAGGAGCCCCCACCGGATCTTCGGCAGGCTGATCCGGAAGAAGGTGTGCCAGCCGCCGGCGCCGAGGGTCAGAGCCGCTTCCTCCTCCTCGTTCCCCTGCGATTGCATCAGCGGGATGAGCTCGCGCGCGACGATCGGGAAGGTCACGAACGTGGTGGCCAGGACGATTCCCGGAAGGGCGAAGATGACCTTGATGTCGCGCGCCAGGAACCAGGGCCCGACCAGACCGTGCGCGCCGAACAGCAGGGCGAAGATCATGCCGGAGATGACCGGGGAGACACTGAACGGCAGGTCGATCAGGGTCGTCAGAAGGTTCTTCCCCTTGAAGTCGAACTTGGCGATCGCCCAGGCGGCCGCGACGCCGAACAGGGCGTTGCACGGCACGACGATGGCGGCGGTGATGAGCGTGAGGCGGATCGCGGCCAGGGCCGTCGGCTCGCTCACGGCGCTGAGATAGACGCCGACCCCCTGACGCAGCGCCTCGGTGAACACCACGACCAGCGGCAGGAACAGGAACAGCACCAGGAAGGCGAGGGCCGCGCCGATCAGGACGTAGCGCACGGCGCGCGGCTCGTTGAGGTAGCGTCCCCGCATCGGATCCTCCTCACCGCGCCGGCAGGCCGGCCCTCCGCCTCAGGGTCCGGGCGTTGATCGAGAGCAGCACCACGAACGAGGCGAGGAGGAACACCAGTGCGATCGCCGTGGCGCCGGCGTAGTCGAACTGCTCCAGCTTGATCATGATGAGGAGCGGGGTGATCTCCGACTTCATCGGCAGATTTCCCGCGATGAAGATCACCGAGCCGTACTCCCCGAGCGCCCGGGCGAAGGCGAGCGTGCAGCCGGTCAGGATGGCCGGGAAGATCTCGGGAAGGATGACGCGCGCGAACGTCTGGGCGCGCGAGGCCCCCAGGCTGGCCGCGGCCGCCTCGACCTGAATGTCGAGGTCGCGCAGGACCGGCTGCACGGTCCGCACCACGAACGGCAGGCCGACGAAGGTCAGCGCCACGATGATGCCGAGCGGCGTATACGCCACCTTGATTCCCCGCGGCTCGAGGTACCGGCCGACCCAGCCGTTCCCCGAGTAGAACGTCGTCAGGACGATCCCCGCCACCGCCGTCGGCAGGGCGAACGGCAGGTCGACGAGGCCGTCCACGAAGCGTTTGCCGGGAAACTCGTATCGCTCGATCACCCAGGCGACGAGCAGTCCGAACACGGCGTTGATCAGGGCGGCGACGAAGGCGGCGAAGAAGCTGAGGCGATAGGCGGCCAGCGTGCGGGGGTCGGTGACCGTCCCCCAGAACTGTGTCCAGGTCATGGTGGCGGTCTTCAGCAGGATGGTCGACAGCGGAATCAGGACGATGAGGCCGAGGTAGGACAGCGTGAACCCCATCGCCAGCCCGAATCCCGGCAGGACGCCCCTGCGCGTGCCCCCCGACGCCATCGTCGTCTCACTTCCCCGGCTGATAGATCTGGTCGAAGAGGCCGCCGTCGGCGAAGTGCGCCTTCTGGGCCTTGGCCCAGCCGCCGAACAGATCGTCGATCGTGAACAGCGTCAGCTTCGGGAACTGACCGGCGTTCTTGGCCGCCACGGACTCGAGGCGCGGGCGAAAGAAATGCCGCGCCGCGATCTCCTGCCCCTCGGGCGTGTACAGGAACTCGAGGTAGGCCTGCGCGGCCGCCCGCGTGTTGTGCTTCGCGGCGACCTTGTCGACCAACGCCACCGGGGTCTCGGCCAGGATGCTGATCGAGGGGACGACGATCTCGAGCTTCCCCTTCCCCAGCTCGCGGGTCGCGAGGATCGCCTCGCTCTCCCAGGCGACCAGGACGTCGCCGATGCCGCGCTCGACGAAAGTCAGCGTCGCTCCGCGCGCGCCCGTGTCGAGGATCGGCACGTTCTTGAACACGCGGGTCACGAAATCCCTCGCCTTCGTCTCGTCCCCCCCCTTCTGCTTCAGGGCATAGCCCCAGGCGGCCAGATAGTTCCAGCGGGCGCCCCCGGACGTCTTCGGGTTGGGGGTCACGACCGCGATCCCGGGGCGCGCGAGGTCGTCCCAGTCCTTGATCCCCTTCGGGTTCCCCTTGCGCACCAGAAACACGATGGTCGAGGTGTAAGGGGCGCTGTTGTTCGGCAGCCGCGTCTGCCAGTTGCGCGGCAGGAGGCCCGCCTGCGCGATGGCGTCGATGTCGTACGCCAGCGCCAGCGTGACGACGTCGGCCTCGAGACCGTCGATCACGGCGCGCGCCTGCTTGCCGGAGCCGCCGTGCGACTGGTTGATGGTGTAGTCGTCCCCGCCCTTCCCCTTCCAGTCCTTCAGAAACGCGGCGTTCATCTCCTGGTACAGCTCGCGCGTCGGGTCGTAGGAGACATTGAGCAGCGTCTTCTCCGCGAGCGCGGCCGTCGGCAGCAGGAGGCCGGCCGTCATGCAGGGGATGGCGACGATCCGGACCCAGCGTCTGCTCGACACGTTCGCTCCTTTCATCGCGCCCTCCGTCAGCGCCAGTCCCCGTAGTGCGGCCGCACGATCAGGATCGGCCGATCGCTCACATCCTCCAGGATGTCGCCGATCACTCCGTCGAGGACGACGCGTCCCCTGCGGCCGACCAGCGGCGCGCCGAGGACCAGGAGCCCGTGTTCGCCCTCCCGTATCTGCGCCAGGATCTCCTCACGCACCGTCCCGAAGCGGATGCGGCTTTCCGCCGCGACACCCAGAAGCGACAGGGTGCGCGCGCCGGCGGCCAGGAAGCGCTCCGCCTGGCGGATCGCGTAGGTGTCTCTCTGATCCGGAAGGACCGTCAGGATCGTCGCGTCGGCCCCCAGATGACGCACGAGCCGGCCGGCGAACAGGACGTCCTCCTTGGCGGGCTCCCCCACCGTGACGCAGATCAGGGCGCGGGACGGAACCGGCGCCGATCCCGGCACCAGCAGCAGGGGATGATCCCCGCCCCACAGCAGACGCTCCGACGCCTCCGAGCGGTCGCGGGCCGGCATCGCGTGCACGACCAGGTCGTAGTGCTGCCGCGACGCCTCCATACCGACCGCCTCGGCCGGGGGATCGGGGGACGACAGCGTCTCGACCGACGGCAGGCCGGCGCCGATCCACTCCTTGGCGCGCTGCAGCCCGACGTCCACCGGCGTATCATCGGTCCCGTGTCCCAGGAGCGTCACGCGCGCGTGGGCGAGGCGCGCCACCTGCGCCCCCACCTCCAGCGCGGCGCGCGCGCCCGGCGAGCCGTCCGCGATCAAAAGAAAGCTGAGGCCGGGGTGGGTCAGGGCGTGCACGCGCCGCACCCCCACCCAGGCCGCGTCGCCGGCGCGCAGCGGAAAACGGCGCGCCTGGTGCTGCGACCGCCAGGCCTCGACCAGGACGAAGTCGCCGCCGAACGGCGCGGGAGGGGAGATCGGCCGCACCCCCTGCAGCTTCGGCAGACGCAGCCGCAGCCTCTCGAACGACCCGTTGAAGCCGCTCTCCTCCACCAGCGCCTGACCCAGGAGCGGCCAGCCCAGAGCCTCGGCCGTGGTCTTCACGGCGACGTCCTCCGGACGGAACAGCACCTGCACGCGCCTCGCCTCCCCCACCGCGGCCGGACGCGTGCTCAGCGGAAAGTGCACCGGCCCGAGGCGGACGCCATCGCGCGTCACTTCGCCCACCATCAGGTTGGCGGTGCCCAGGAAGGTGGCCACGAACTCGGTCTGCGGCCGAAGGTACAGCTCGTTCGGCGGGCCGACCTCGAGCAGGCGGCCGAAATTCATCACGGCCATGCGGTCCGCCAGCTCGAACGCCTCCTCCTGATCGTGCGTGACGAAGATCGTCGTGATCTTCAGCTCGCGCTGGATGCTATGGACCGTGCGGCGCAGGTCGGTGCGGATGCGCGCATCGAGCGCGCCGAACGGCTCATCCAGGAGCAGCACCTCCGGGCGGTGCGCCAGGGCGCGCGCCAGGGCGACGCGCTGCTGCTGTCCGCCCGAAAGATGCGCCGGGAATCGGCCGCCGAAGCCGGCGAGGCCCACCAGCTCCAGAAGCTCGTCGCACCGCCTGCGCCTCTCGATCGCCGCGACCCGGCGAATCCGCAGGGGAAACTCGATGTTCTCGGCCACCGACATGTGGCGGAACAGGGCGTAGTGCTGGAACACCATCCCGATGCCGCGCGCCTGCGGGGGCAGCCAGGTCACGTCCCGTCCGTGCAGGACGACGCGGCCGCCATCGGTGTCGGCCAGACCGGCGACCAGCCTCAAGAGCGTGCTCTTGCCGCTGCCGCTCGGCCCCAGCAGGACGAAGAACTCGCCGTCCGCCACCTCCAGCGACACGCCGTTCACGACCGCGTGCCCTTCGTAGCGCCTCAGCAGCTGATCCAGGACGATCGACATGACTCCTCGTGAGACTTGAGACGATTTACGGCCGAGCCCTCGAGGTGACCGCGAAGTGACGAACCGGTCGGTCGCCTGTCACCAGCGCCCGCGACGACGAACAGGCGGGCCGACGGCGGCCGAGGCTCCGACACCCGGCCCGCGGCGATCGTGCCGATTCAGGCCCGGATGGCCGTCGATCCGGACCGGGCGGCGTTCCAAGCACCGCCCAAAGCACCTGAGGGAATGTACCGGGGCCGCGTCACAATGTCAGTCGCGCGCAGGTGACGGCCTTGCGCGGGGCCGCTCGGGACTATGATGGACGCCATGGCCAGCAGACCGGAAATGGAGACCGCCGCCGACGCGACCGCCGCTTCATCGACATCAGGATTCGACGACCAGGCGGCCTGGGCGCCGCTGCGCCGGCCGCTGTTCCGGGCCCTCTGGATCGCGTCTTTGGCGTCGAGTGTTGGCACCTGGATGCAGGACGTCGGCTCCACCTGGCTTATGACCGAGCTGACCTCGTCGCCGATCCTGATAGCGCTGGTTCAGGCCGCGACCACCCTCCCGATCTTCCTGCTGGCCCTGGTGGCCGGCGCCCTCGCCGACGTCGTCGACCGGCGCAGGCTCCTTCTGATCACCCAGACCTGGATGGTGCTCGCCAGCGCGGCCCTCGGGATCCTGACGCTGATGCATCGGACGAACGCCGTCCTGCTTCTGGCGTTCACGTTTCTGCTGGGGCTGGGCGCGGCCCTGAACGCTCCCGCCTGGCAGGCGATCTTCCCGGAGCTGGTCGGCCGGCGCGACCTGCCCGCGGCCCTCGCCCTGAACGGCATCGCCATCAATCTGGCGCGGGCCCTCGGGCCGGCGGCGGGCGGCTTCCTGGTCGCCACCGGAGGCCCCGGCGCGACGTTCCTCCTGAACGCCGCGTCGTTTCTCGGCGTGATCGTCGTCCTGCACCGCTGGCGGCGGCCGCCGCGCCAGAGCCTGCTCCCGGCGGAGAACATCCTCGGCGCCCTTTTCGCCGGCCTGCGCTACGTGCGTCACGCGCCCGACCTGCACGCGGTCCTTCTCCGCTCGTGCGCCTTCATCCTGTTCGGCAGCGCCCTCCTTGCGCTCCTGCCGGTGATCCTCCGCTTCGAGCTCGGGGGCGGTCCGGTCGATTACGGGCTGGTCCTGGCGTTCTTCGGGACGGGCGCCGTCCTGGGGGCCCTGGCGATGCCGCGGCTGCGACGGGCGCTCTCGACCGACGGTCTGGTGCGGGTCTCGAGCGTTCTGTTCGGAGTGGTGCTCGCACTCATGGCGTACGTCCCGAGCGTCGCTATCCTCTGCGCCGTCACGGGGCTTGCCGGAGCGGCCTGGATCCTCGTGCTGACCGGCCTGCACTCCAGCGCCCAGGCGGCATTGGCGCCGTGGGTGCGCGGCCGCGGGCTGTCGGTCTACCTCCTCGTCCTGTACGGCGGCATGGCGGGCGGGAGCGCCTTGTGGGGCGCCGTGGCCGAGCGCGCCGGCCTGCGTCCGGCCTTTCTCGCCGCCGGGCTCGGCCTGCTGGCGGGCGTGCCCCTGACTTTTTCCCGAAGGCTGCCGCGCGGCGAGGGGCCCGATCTGGCGCCGTCGCGCCACTGGGCGGCGCCGATCGTGGTGGCGGAGCCGGAGGGGGATCGCGGGCCCGTCCTAGTCACGGTCGAGTACCGCATCGATCCGGCGATGTCGCACGATTTCGCCCGCGCCATGCGCGACGTCCGCCGCACGCGCCTGCGCGACGGCGCCTTCCGTTGGGATCTGCTCAGCGATCCCGCCGATCCGGGGCGCTACGTCGAATCGTTCATGGTCGAATCGTGGCTCGAGCACCTGCGCCAGCACGAGCGGGTCACCGTCTCGGACCGCGAGGTCGAGGAGCGCGCCCGGCGCTATCACAAGGGACCCGGGCCCCCTGCGGTGTCGCACTTCATCGCGCGGGATCTCCCGCGATGATCGCCTCTCTGCGCGATCGCCTGGCGGAGCGCCGGAGGCGCGTGCTCGAGCGATCGCGGCGCGCCGCGGTTCTGGTCCCGATCGTCGAGGACGGCGGAGCGCTGCGCCTGATCCTGACCCGGCGCACGGACGACCTGCCGACGCATGCCGGTCAGGTCGCCTTTCCCGGCGGCCTGATGGAGCCGGGCGAGGTCGACCCGGCCAGGACCGCCCTGCGGGAGGCGGAGGAGGAGATCGGCCTGCCGGCGGATGCCGTCGACGTGCTGGGCCGGCTCGACGACTTCCCGACGCGCACCGACGAGGTGGCGGTGACGCCGGTGGTCGGCCTCCTGCGCGCCGTCCCGCCCCTGCGCGCGCGCGCCGCCGAGGTGGCGCGCATCTTCGACATCCCGATCGCGGACCTGGCGCAGGCGGGCCGCTGGACCTGGCGCGAGGAGAGACGCGGCGAACGACGCCTGACGATCTATTATTTCGAGCACCAGGGGGAGACACTGTGGGGTCTCTCGGCCCGAATCGTGCTTCATCTTCTCGAGGTCAGCGAGCTGGGATCGCCGGTGCCGCTGGGCCTCCCGGAGTACGCCTGATGACGACGCCCGACACTCTGCCTCTGCGACTGATCGCCGCCTGCCTTCTGGCGGCGTGTCTGGCCGCCTGCTCGTCCCGCTGCTCCGGGTCGGCGCAGCCCGCCCATCCGGCCATGGGCGCGAGCGCCGCCGATCTCGCGGCCATCGGGCGGCTGCACCAGGAGTACGTCGCGGCGCACAACGCCTCCGACGCCGACCGGCTGATGAAGCTGTGGACCGACGACGCGATCCTCATGCCGATGGACGAGCCGACGCTCAGCGGCCGCAAGGCGATCTCGCAGCACTACGAGGAGTTCTTCGACCAGAACCCTTCCCAGATCGAGATCGAGCCGGTCGAGACGCGGGTCGCCGGAGACTGGGCGTTCGAGCGCATCCAGGTGACCGTCACCCTGCCTGGTGGCGCGGAGGAGGACCGGCACGCGGACGTGAAATATATGTGGATTCTGGAGCGACAGCCGGACGGCTCCTGGAAGATCGCGCGTGCCATCTACAACCTCGACGGCAGCATCGACGACGAGGAGGGCCTGAGCGCCTGAGGCGGCCCGGCGCTCAGCCCAGAAGGCCCGCCGCCATTCCCGTGCGCCAGGCGAGGAGGAATCCCATCGAAAGGCTGCTCAGGCCGGCAGCGGCGCGCAGGGCGGTCGACAGCCAGAGCGCGCGCCGGCGCGCGATGATCAAAGGCGCCCCGAGGACCACGCTCATCAGCATCATCCCCAGGGTGGAGCCCGTCCCGAACAGGACGAGGTAGAGGCAGCCCAAAAGCGCCGACGGGATGGTCGCCAGGACCGCGAGCGCCAGCGCGGCGCTGCCGGCGAGGCCGTGCACGCTGCCGATCAGAAATGGCCGCAGGGCGAAGCGGAGCGGGTGCGCGTGCCGGTGCCGCGCGTCGGCTCCCCTGGCGTGCGCCTGAGCGTGGATGTGCAGATGGGCGTGCGTCACGTCGTCGTGCCGGTGCCGGTGCACGTGCACCCGATCGCGCAGCGCCCCCTTGAGCGCCAGGGTCCCCAGGACCAGGAGCATCAGCCCTACGGCGAACTCGAAGAAGAGGGCCAGCCGCTCCGGGACGGCGGCGCGCAGGACGAGCGCCGTGCCCCCCGCCAGCCCGATCGTCAGCGCGTGCCCGAAGCCCCACGACAGACCCCCGGCCAAAGCGCGCCGCAGCCCGTCTCCCGGCCGGGACAGCGTGGCGATCGCGGCGACGTGGTCGGCGTCCAGCGCGTGCCGCAGGCCCAGGACGAACCCGAACGCCAGCGTGGTCAGCAGCGGAATCTCGAGCATCACGGTCTCCTCGAGGCGTCAATCTAGCACTGGTGACGGCACTTTGCACGCGGGGCCTGTGGTGGGCCGCAGCGCGTCGTGCCTCATGCTCGCTCGCGCGGGTCGGCCGAGACCATCCCGACAGCATGGCGCGGCTCGAAATCGGCCCGCCGCGCCGCGGCCCACCGCGCGCCTCGGCCAGCGATCCTGTACTTATTTCGCCTGTGTGGCTGCTACCTCTGCTTGCCAATGTCGCAACGGGTGTTGCCCCCATGTAACGCGGGGGCGCTGCCTGCGGGCGTGGCCGTCTGAGACCGAGCGACGGGGCCCCGCCGCGCGGTTCCCAGCGCGGTGGGAGGAGCGCGGCAGGTCGAAGCGAGGGGAGGCTCGCGCAGCGAGCCGGACCCGTGCCGCGCCGGCAGGCGGCGCCCCCGCGCCGACAGGCAGCGCGACCGCGCCACATGGGCAAGAGCGGCGCGCGTTGACAGTCACCGATCAATGCATTAGCATCGCCGCGTCAAGGCGACGAGTTGCCGATGCGGAGATGCGCGGCGGGCCGGCGTGACGGCCGGTTCGAGCCCCGCGCGATGCGAACCGCCGAACCCGGTCAGGCCCGGAAGGGAGCAGCCGTCAGGAGGACCTCGCAGGCGCCGCGGGTCCACTTGAACCGGCTCTCAGGCCGGCCTCGTCGCGATTGATGACCGCGCGATCCCTGAGGCGCCCGACATTCCCATGAGAGCCCTGCCGTGAGCTACCAGGTTCTGGCCCGCAAGTACCGGCCGCAGACGTTCGAAGAGGTGGTCGGCCAGAAGCCGATCGTCACCACGCTCCAGAACGCGGTGGCCAACCGGCGCATCCATCACGCCTATCTCTTCTCCGGGCTGCGCGGCGTCGGCAAGACGACGGTCGCACGGCTCATGGCCAAATCACTCAACTGCGTCAAGGGGCCGACCCCCACGCCGGACAACACCTGCTCGTCCTGCCAGGAGATCGCCGAGACGCGCTCGATGGACGTCCTGGAGATCGACGGCGCCAGCAACCGCGGCATCGACGCGGTGCGCGAGCTGCGCGAGACGGTGCGCTACGCGCCGGCGCGCGATCGCTACAAGGTCTACATCATCGACGAAGTGCACATGCTGACGACCGAGGCGTGGAACGCGCTCCTGAAGACCCTGGAGGAGCCGCCGGCCCACGTGGTCTTCCTGTTCGCGACCACCGACTACCGCAAGCTGCCGCTCACGATCCTGTCGCGCTGCCAGCATTTCGAGTTCAAGAAGATTCCGGCCGCCGACATGACCGCGCACCTTCTGCGCATCGCCTCGGGGGAGGGCGTCACCATGCCGCCCGCGGTCGCCGCCCTGATCACCCGCATGGCGGAGGGATCGCTGCGCGACGCGCAGAGCGCTCTGGACCAGGTCATCGCCTTCTCGGGCGCCACGGTGACCGAGGAGCAGGCGCGCACGATTCTGGGCGTCATCGACCGCGATCTGATCCTGGACTTCTACGGCGCCGTGCGCGGGCGTGACTACGCCCGGCTGGTGGACATCGTGGAGACCCTGTTCGAGAAGGGGCACCAGCCAGTCCAGTTCCTCGAGGACCTGATGGAATACGGCCGCGACCTCCTGCTGGTGCGCGTGGTGGCGGAGCCGGGGCGGCACGTCGCCGGCGGCCCGGAGGAGATCGCGGCGCTGCGCGAGCGGGCGGCGCTGTTCAGCGAGGACGAGCTCCTGAGGATCCTCGAGCTGATGACGCGCGAGGAGTACCGCATCAAGAACTCCACGCACCCGCGCTTCCTGCTCGAGGCGCTGGCGATCAAGCTGGCGCGCCTGTCCGATCTGAAGCCGATCGAGGAGCTGGTCGCCTGGGTCGATGGCCGGACCGCCGGCGGCCCGCCGGACGCATCGGGCGCGGGCCGGCCGCCCCGCCCGGGCGGCCGCGAGGCGCCGGGAGGGAAGATCACGGCGGCATCCGGGGAGCGCCCCGATCCGGGGACGGCCCCGCCCGCGTTGGGCCGCGCGCCGGGCCCCGGGCCGGTGACGGTCCCGGGCCGCGCCGTGGAGGTGGCGGCGCCGATCCCGCCCCAGGAGGAGGCGAGCGAGCGGGCGGCCGTCGAGGCGTTCCTGAAGCGGGTCCACGAAGGACGGGGTGCTCTGGGCGGATTCCTCGAGGAGGCGTCCTGGATCGAGATTAAGGATGGGACGCTGGAGATCGCCTTCGGCGGGAAGCAGGGGTTCTTCAAGGAGAAGATCGAGGGACGGGAGAGCATCGAATATCTGAAGCGGGTGGCGCGCGAGACCCTGGGCAGGGACCTGGCGATCAAGGTGACCGTCGCCACGCCGGGCTCCATCGAGGCCCGGGCGCTCTCCCCCGAAGATGCCGCGGCGAGCCAAAGGCGGCGCCTGCGCGAGGAGGCGGAGAAGGCGCCCGTCGTGCAGGCGCTTCTGAGCGCTTTCGAAGGCCGCATCGTGGACGTCGACCAGGCCTGAGCGGAGAGGTCGGCCCGTATGGACATCAAGGCGTTGATGAAGCAGGCGCAGAAGATGCAGGAGAAGCTGCAGAAGGAGATCGCCGAGATGAAGGTCGAGGCCTCGTCCGGCGGCGGCATGGTGAGCGTCACCATGAGCGGCACCCACGAGCTCCTCTCCGTGCGCATCTCGCCCGACGTCGTCAAGTCGCAGGACGTGGAGATGCTGGAGGACCTGGTCCGGGCGGCGGTCAACGAGGCCCGGCGCAAGATCGAGGAGGCGATGGCCGAGAAGGTCGGCTCCCTCCGCGTCCCCGGGCTGTGAGGTGATGCGGTTCGCCGCGCCGCTCGAGCGGCTGATCGAAGCGCTCCGCAAGCTTCCCGGCATCGGCGCGAAATCGGCGCAGCGCGTCGCCTTTCACATCCTGCGCAGCGGCCGCGACGACGCCGCGGCGCTCGCCGCCGCCATCCTGGAAGTCAAGGACACCCTCCGTCTCTGCTCCGTCTGCTTCCTCATCACCGACGTCGATCCCTGCCTGGTCTGCGGCGACGACGCCCGCGACAGGAGCCAGGTGTGCGTGGTGGAGGAGCCGCACAATATGGTCGCCATCGAGAAGTCGGGCTACCGCGGCCTGTACCACGTGCTGCACGGGACGATCGATCCCCTGCGCGGCGTCGGCCCCGATGATCTCAAGATCGCACCTCTGCTGTCGCGCCTGCGCGACGGCTCGGTCAAGGAGGTCATCCTGGCGACCAATCCGAACGTCGAGGGAGAGGCGACCGCGGTCTATCTGTCGCGCCTGCTCAAGCCGCTCGGCGTCCGGGCGACGCGCATCGCCCTGGGGCTTCCGGTCGGGAGCGAGCTGGAGTACGCCGACGAGGTGACCGTCGGCAAGGCGCTCGAAGGTCGCCGGGAGATCTGATGTCGGAACGCGCCGGCCTCAAGCAGGGGCTGTTCCTCCGGATCGAGGAATTCTCGCGCACCCACTATCGTCTCGTCTTCCTGGTGACGACCCTCCTCGTCCTCGTCTCTCTGTACCTGGGGACGCTCCTGTCGCTCGACGGCGACGTCCTGAACCTGGTGCCGCGGAACAACCGCGTCGTCAGCACGTTCCGGGAGGCGCTCAGCGATTTCGGGAGCCTCGACTATCTGCTCGTCCTGGTCGAGGCGCGCCCGGGGCAGCCGGCGGAGGAGATTCCGGAGTACGCGGACGTCCTTGCGTCGCGTCTTGCGACCGTCCCCTCGATCCGGTACGTCGAGCACAAGGTCGACACCTCAGGCCCCTTCTTCTCGTTCTTCCGCAACAACCAGATCCTGTTCCTGCCGCCGTCGAAGCTCTCCGATCTGGCCGCCAAGTTCAGCGACCACGCCATCCGCGCCCAGGTGCGGGACAACTACCGGCAGCTCACCGGACCGTCGTCCTTCCTGGTCAAGCAGCTCCTCGAGCAGGATCCGTTCCAGGTCTCCTCGCTCGTGTTCAAGGAGGTGTTGCGCAGCAAGGGTCCGTTGAAAGTCGACCTGTCCAGCGGCTATTACCTGTCCAAGGACGGCAACGCGCTCCTGATCATCGCCAAACCGGCCCGGCCCGCGCAGGACATCGCCTTCGACAAGAAGCTGTTCGACGAGGTGCAACGGGCGGTCGCCGATTCCTCGACCCGGTTCGTGGCGGAGCTGAAGGAGCAGGCGACGGACACCGCGCAGGACGGAGCGGCCGGCGCGGCCGAGGCCGCGCGCGCCCCGGAGGTGTCTTTGGGAGGCGGCTACGTCATCGCCCTCGAGGACAGCAACCTGATCATGCACGACATGGTGCTGAACGGCAGCGTATCCTTCTTCCTGATCGTCGCCCTGTACTACTTCTGCTACCGCCGCTTCGGCGCCATCCTCTACTCCTCCGTGCCGCTCATGGTCGGGCAGGCGCTGACGCTCGCGGCCGCCTATCTCTTCCTGCGCAACCTGAACTCGGCGACGACCGGCTTCTCGGCGATGCTGATGGGACTGGGGACCGACTTCACCATCGTGATGTACGCGCGCTACGTCGAGGAGCGCACGCGCGGCAAGAGCCTGCCCGAGGCGCTGCGGCTGATGATGGGCATCTCGGCCTTCGGAGTGTTCACGGGGGCGATCACCTCGGCCGGCACGTTCTACGCGATGTGCGTCACCGAGTACAAGGGGCTTCGGGACTTCGGCTTCCTGGTGGGGACCGGGATTCTGTTCTGTCTCGTCGCGATCCTGTTCCTGCTGCCGGCGATGATCGCCTGGAACGAGGGGCGCGCCCGCAAGACCGACATCTCAGGACGACTCTACCTGCACTCGTTCGGCATCGAGCGGGCGATGGCCTGGTCGACGCGGCACCCGTGGCCCGTTCTCATCGCCTCGTGCCTGCTGACGCTCGGCCTGGGGTATTGCGCCTGGAACCTCGAGTTCACCAGCGACGTGCGCGACCTGCGTTCTCCCAACAACCGCGGCATCCACATGCAGGAGGTGATCGCCTCGAAATTCGAGGCCTCCTTCACGCCCATGATGGTCATCACCCGCGGGCCGGACCTCGACACCGTGATGGAGCGGAACCGCGAGGCGAACCGGACCCTCGACTCGTTCGTCAAGGATGGGACTCTGCGCGGGTACGAGTCGATCTTCAACTACCTGCCGCCGCGCCAGGACCAGGAGCAGGTCATCCGGGCGCTGCGCGACGGCCAGGACGGCGCCTTCGGCATCGAGCGCATCGAGCGCACGTTCCGCGCCTCGCTGCGCGAGAACGGCTTCCGCGAAGACACCTACGACCCGTACCTGAAGGCCCTGCCTTCCATTTTGAGACCGGAACAGCCGATCGGGATCGACGACCTGGAGAAGGCCGGGCTCGAGCGCTTCATCAGCCGCTACATCAAGAGGGAGGAGGACGGCTCCTACAAGTCGGTGACGTATCTCTTCCCCGCCGGCGCTGAAACGAAGCGCGTCGCTCCGCCGGCTCTGGTGGCGGCTCTCGATCACCCGGCTCACGGCATCGAGATCACCGGGGTGAACATCGCCAGCGCCGAGCTGAAGCGGATCTTCGGCCGCGATTCCTGGCGCGCCGTCTTCCTGGGCCTCATCCTGGTGACCATCCTGCTGTGGATGGATTTCCGCAGCCTGTGGCTGACGACGCTGGCCAACGTGCAGCTCCTGCTCGGAGTGGTCTGGATGCTGGGCTGCATGAGCCTGTTCCACATCAAGATGAACTTCGTCAACGCCTTCGTGACCACGATGATCCTGGGGGTCGGCATCGACTACGGCATCCACATCATCCACCGCATCTCGCAGGAGGGGCTCAGCAACTTCGAAGGGCTGATGGAGACCGGCAAGGCGGTGGTCATGGCGGCGCTGACCAATGTCGCCGGCTTCGGGACGATCTACGTCGTCTCGAACTATCCCGGCCTCTATTCGCTCGGCTTCGTCGCGGCCATCGGCTCGATCACCTGCCTCGTCACGGCCCTCACGACGCTCCCGGCGCTCCTGATCCTGACGAAGACGCGCGTGGCGCCGCCCGCGGACCAGGGGAGTGTCTCCGAGTAGCTAGAAATGTGTCCGAGTCGCGGCCCCGTCCGGAAAGGCGGCCGGGATCGGCGGGCCCACCCGTGGGTTGAACCGGTTCGGGTCGAGCCCGAAGAAACGCAGGAGCGTGGCCGCCACGTCGGCCTGGTGCACGGTCGGATAGGGACCGACCTCGCCGCGATCGGGGGTGTCCGGACCGATGACGGCGATCCAGATGTCCTCGGATCCTTCGACACCCTCGTCGTGATCGACCCAGTCGGTGGGTGTGATGCCGCGGCCGTGGTCGGTCGTCATGATGAGCGTGGTGCGGCCGCGGTAGCTCTCCAGGGACTCGATCTCCTCCCAGAGAGCCTTGAGGTATCCGTCCAGGACGTTGAGATAGTCGAGCAGGCGATCGTAGCGGCGCGCGTGCGCCCAGTCGTCCGACTCGCTCAGGGCGATGTACAGCAGTCGCGGGCGCTGGGTCTTGATGTACTCGAGCGCCAGGTTGAAGGTCACGGCGTCGCTGCGCCCC
Organism: Candidatus Polarisedimenticolia bacterium; assembly: GCA_035260145.1. Classification (GTDB taxonomy): domain Bacteria; phylum Acidobacteriota; class Polarisedimenticolia; order Gp22-AA2; family Gp22-AA2; genus Gp22-AA3. Next base: position 16,302 of record DATFVU010000297.1, read on the forward strand.
TCCTCCCAGAGGGCCATGACCTCGAACTGAAGATCGCTGAGCCAGAGCATGCGCGGATTGGCGAGGGCGCGCGGTATCCTCTCGTAGCCGGTGTTGGTGAAAAAGGCGCCCGCGCGGCTCGACGAGAGCGTCCCGAATCCCTCCCACGATCCGATGGTCGCGACCCGGAGCCTGCCGAGACCGAGCGCGCTCTTGACGAACTCGAGGACCGTGGGATGCGCGTAGCGCCTGACGTCGTTGCTCACCACGTCCGGCTGATACTCCCCGGTCAGGATCTCCGCGTATCCGGGTGCCGAGAACAGGTGCGGATTTCTCGGTTGCACGCTGCTCCCCTTCCCTTTGTTCCCCAGCACGATCCCCTGGGGCGCCAGCCGACCCCAGAAGAAGGGCAAGAGGGCCGCGCGCCGGGCCTCGGGCGTGTCGCGCCAGAACCTCGCCCGGGCCCGGTCGATGTCGTAGATTCCCGAGGCCTTCTCCTTCCGCGACACGACGGGGTCCATGCCGCCGAACAGCTCCTGGATGCGCAGCCCGTCGACCGTGACCAGGATGACCTGGCGGGTCAAGAGACGCGAGGACGCGGCGGG
>DATFVU010000298.1:0-11884 GCA_035260145.1 Candidatus Polarisedimenticolia bacterium
CCCCTTCAGAATCTCGACCGTGGCCGGCCCGGGGACGGGAAACGTCCCGTGCTCCATCGTCACCATGCCGCGTCCGACGTGAAGCGGCGAGCAGACGACGCGCGGCCAGCCGAGCCGCTCCATTCCGATCATCGCGCCGACGATGTCGACGATCGCGTCGACCGCTCCGACCTCGTGTAGATGGACCCTGTCCTTCGAGACGCGGTGCACCCGCGCCTCGGCCTCGACCAGGGTCTCGAAGGCGTCCATGGCGCGCCGTCGCACCGTGGCGGACAGCCGGCTCCCCTGGACGATGCGGGCGATGTCCCTGAGACGGCGCTCCGGCTGCCGCGCCGCGGCCAATTTCACATCGACCTTGGTCCCGGCGAGACCGGATCGGTCGACGCGCGACGCGGACAGCGCGTATCCCGAGACGCGCAGCTTCCTGAGCTGCGAGCGCAGGTGAGCCGCTTCGACCCCCAGATCGACGAGGGCGCCGAGGAACATGTCGCCGCTGATCCCGGAGAAACAGTCGAGGTACAGCCCGCGCATCATCCGGCTCCGAGAAGATCCGGCAGCACTTCGGCCGCCGGTCCCAGGATCACCTCGTCGGCCACGGGAGACAACGGCGTCTCCTCGATGTTGATCTCGACCAGGTACGCGCCATTCTGCTTGGCCACCTCGGGCAAGGCCGCGGCAGGATACACCAGCGCCGAGGTTCCGATGGAGAGGAAAACCTCCGAGCGTCGCGCCGCCTCCGTCGCGTCCCGCATCGCCTCCTCCGGCAGCGCCTCCCCGAACCAGACGACGTCGGGGCGCAGCAGCGCACCGCACCCGCAGCGCGGCGGGATCTCGGGAAGGGGCACGCGCCGGTCCTCGCGCGAGGTTCCCTCTTTCATGCAGCGCACGCGGAACAGATCTCCGTGCAGCAGGATGACGCTCGCGCTTCCGGCCGCGTGGTGCAGGCCATCGACGTTCTGGGTGATCAGCCGGAACTCGGGATGGGCCCGGCCGAAGCGTTCGAGGGCGCGATGTCCGGCGTTTGGCGAGCAGCCTTTGATCTGTCGCCGGCGTCCGTCGTACCAGGCCCAGACGCGCCCGGGATCGCGGTCGAACCCCTGCGGGGTCGCCAGGTCCAGGAGCGACTCGTTCTCCCAGAAGCCGCCCTGGCTGCGGAAGGTCGGGACCCCCGACTCGGCCGAGATGCCGGCCCCGGTGAGGGCCGCGACCCGCCGCCCGCGCGCCAGCAGATCTCTCAGACGCGCCGAGATGGCGGCCATCCGCTGTTCCTCCCCTGTCGTCGTGGGCGGTCATGCTAGCCGGGGGTTTCTGGCAGTGTCAAGGAGACTGCGAGCCCGGCTGACCTAGCGGGACGCGGCGGGATGCTCCTCATGCTCGCTCGCGCAGGATGTCGTCAGTTGGTCCGGCGCGCATGGCGCGGCTCGAAATCGGCGCACCCCGCCGCGTCCCGCCCCTCACCAGCGACACATGACCATCGCGGAATGAAGAGGAACAATGCCTCTCGCGCGCAGAGTATTGCAATCGGCACGAGAGCGAGGCGCCGAGCCCTGTGTCCGACGGGCCTTCTGAGACCTCGCGCCGAGGACCCGTCGCGCGCTTTCCAGTGCGATGAGCGGCGCGAGGCGAAGAGAGGGGAGGGCTGCGCAGCAAGCCCGGACCCGTGCCCGGAGGACCCAGGGGTGGGCGCCTTGGGCGCTAGGACGTCGCGGCCAGGTCTTCGACTTGGATGGGGAGGCGACGGATGCGCTTGCCGGTGGCGGCGAAAATCGCGTTGCACACGGCGGGGGCGACGACGGGGACGCCGGGCTCACCGACGCCGGTCGGGGGCCGGTCGCTGGGAACGACGTGCACCTCGACCTGGGGCATCTCGTCGATGCGCAGCATCTCGTAGTCGTCGAAGTTGGTCTCCTTCACGCGCCCCCTGTCGATGGTGATTCCCGACTTGAGGGCCGCAGTCAGCCCGAACACGATCCCGCCCTCCATCTGCGCCGCGATGATCCCCGGGTTGACGGCCCGGCCGCAGTCGACCGCGCAGACCACGCGGTGGACGCGGACGGCCCCCTCCTTGCCGACCGATACCTCGGCGACCTGGGCGCAGTAGGTCAAGTACGAGAAATGGGCGGCGAGGCCTCGACCGCGCCCCTTCGGAAGCGGCTTGCCCCACCCGGCCTTCGCGGCGGCGAGGTCCAGGACCGCCTTCAGGCGCGCGGTCTCCTGGACGAAGGTCTCGCCGGGGTACGTGATCTTGCGATCCCCGGACAGCAATTCGCGGCGCACCGCCAGGGGATCACGGCGCGCGGCGGCTGCCAGCTCGTCGAGGAAGCTCTCCACGGCGAAGGCGTTGAAGGAGCTTTCCACCGATCGCCACCAGCCGCGGGGCACGATCGAGCCGGCGGCGGCGTATTCGACGCGCACGTTCGGAATCGCGTAGGGCAGGTCGAAGGCTCCGCCGATCTCCCCCTCTTCCGGCTTGGGCGTGGAGGGTTCGTAGAAGGTGTTGATCGAGGTGGACGCCAGGCGGTGCTGCCAGGCGATGATCCTCCCCCTGGCGTCCAGGCCGCCGCTCAAACGGTGATACGACGCGGGCCGGTAGAAGTCGTGCTGGAGATCCTCGGTCCGGGTCCAGACCGTCTTCACCGGTGCCGCGATCGCTTTCGAGATCTCGACCGCTTCCACGGCATAGTCGGGATTGATGCGCCGCCCGAATCCCCCTCCCAGGAACGTGATGTTCAGTCGGATGGCCTCCGCCGGGAGTCCGGCGGCGCGCGAGATGTCCTGCATCGCCCAGCTCGGCGTCTGCACCGGGGCCCAGACCTCGCAGCGGTCCTTCTTCCAGTCCGCCGTGGCGTTCTGCGGCTCCATGGTGGCGTGAGCCTGGAAGGGAGCCTCGTACACCGCCTCGATCTTCTTGATCGCCTTGGCCAGGACTGCGGCGTCGCCGTCGCTGCGCACCGTCTTGCCCGGCTTCTGAGTCAGCTCCGCGAACTGGTTGCGCAGGGTCTCGCTGCTCTCCACAACACCGCTCCCCTCGTCCCAGTCGACGCGCAGCGCCTCGCGCCCCCTGAGGGCGTTCCAGGTCGAGTCGGCCACCACGGCGACGCCGCTCGCGATCGGCACCACGGCGCGGACTCCAGGCGAGGCCTTGGCGGCGGCCGGGTCGAAGCTCTTCATCCTGCCGCCGAAGACGGGACAGCGGGCGACGGCGGCGTAGAGCATGCCGGGGACCTTCACGTCGATTCCGTAGGTGGCGCCGCCGTCGACCTTCGCGGGGGTGTCGGTGCGGGGCAGGCTCTTGCCGAGGATGCGGAAGCTCTTCGGGTCCTTGAGCGATACTTCTTGAGGGACCGGAAGCGAGGCGGCCGTCCCGACCAGGTCGCCGTATGCAAGGCGCCGGCCGGTCGGGGCGTGGATGACCGCGCCCTTCTCCGTCCGGCAGACGGATCGATCGACCTTCCAGGTCTGGGCCGCGGCCGCCACGAGCATGGCGCGGGCCGTCGCTCCGGCCCTGCGCATCGGATCGAACTTGGTGCGCACGCTCGAGCTTCCGCCCGTGTCCAGGTCGCCGAACTTCGGGTCGGCCCAGGCCTGCTCGACCCGCACCCGCGAGAAGTCGGCGTCCAGCTCCTCGGCCACGATCATCGGCAGCGACGTCCTCACGCCCTGACCCATCTCCGACTTGCTGGCCCAGATGATCACCTCGCCCCGGGCGTCGATCTGAAGGAAGGCGTTGGGGGCCAGGTCGTCTCCCGGCCGCCCCTGCGGACCCGTCGCGTGCCGGGCCTCCGACAGCCGGATGCCGAGGACGAGGCCGGCGCCCGCCGCCGGAACGATCCGGAGAAAGTCGCGCCGGCCGATCCCGGAGACGCGGCTCACGACGTGCCCCCTTTCGCGGCCCGGCGCACCGCGCGCCGGATGCGCTGGTAGGTTCCGCAGCGGCAGATGTGCCCTCCCAGCGCCCCGTCGATGTCGGCGTCCGTGGGGTTCGGCTTCGCGGCCAGAAGCGCCGCCGCCGTCATGATCATTCCCGACTGACAGTAGCCGCACTGCGGCACGTCCTCGGCGATCCAGGCCTTCTGCAGGGGGTGGCTGCGGTTCGCGGAGAGTCCCTCGATCGTGGTGATCGTCTTTCCGGAAGCCTCGGAGATCGGAGTCACGCAGGAGCGGGTCGCCTGGCCGTCCAGGTGGACGGTGCAGGCGCCACAGAGCGAGGCGCCGCATCCGAACTTGGTCCCGGTCAATCCCAGGGAGTCCCGCAGGACCCAGAGAATCGGCGTGGCCGGGTCGGCCTCCGCCGTGATCTTTCTGCCGTTGACCGTCAGGGTGATCGATGCCATCGCACCTCTCCTCGAATCGTGATTGTAGCAGCAGTGCCGTTGACACCCCGGACACCCGTTGCGTATAGTGCGACGGCTTTCGGCTTCCAAGCACAAATCGAGCACGGAGCACGCCGGGAATGAATCTTCCTGCACTGTTCCGGACCAAGAGCGTCGATCGGATCACGCGTGAGTCCGAGGCGGTCGCCGATCACTCTCTGAAGCGCACCCTGACCTGGTTCGACCTGACGATGCTCGGGATCGGCGCCGTCATCGGCACCGGTATCTTCGCCGCCATCGGCACGGCCACCGCCGGCAACGCCGATCGTCCGGGCGCCGGACCCGCGATCATCGTGTCGTTTGTCCTGACCGCGATCGCGTGCATCTTCTCGGCCCTGTGCTACGCCGAATTCGCGGCGATGATCCCGATTTCCGGCAGCGCGTACACCTACGCCTACGCCACGCTGGGCGAGATGATCGCCTGGATCATCGGCTGGGACCTGATCATCGAGTACGCCGTCGGAAACATCGCCGTGGCCATCTCCTGGGCCAGGCACTTCAACGACGTCCTGCAGCACGCCTTCGGATTTCGCATCTACGACTGGCTGACCATCGACTACGAAACGGCGACGCAGACTCCCGAGATCATCGCCTCGGCACCGACGATCTTCGGCATTCCCATCGTCATGAACGTCGCGGCGGTGGCGATCGTCGCGTTCATCACGTGGGTGCTGGTCATCGGGGTGAAGGAAAGCGCCGTGTTCAACAACGTCATGGTCGGGATCAAGCTCCTGATCCTGGTGATGTTCGTCTGGGTCGGGTTCAAATACGTGAGGCCGGAGCACTTCACGCCGTTCCTGCCGAACGGCTGGGCGGGCGTGCAGGCGGGGGCCGCGCTGATCTTCTTCGCCTACATCGGATTCGACGCCGTCTCGACCGCCGCGGAGGAAACGCGCAACCCGAAGCGCGACATCCCGATCGGCATCATCGGATCGCTGTTCATCTGCACGGTCGTCTACGTCGCGGTGGCGGCGGTGCTGGTCGGAATCATTCCCTGGACGGACCTGGGCGTCGCCGACCCGCTGCCGAAGGCTCTGGCCTTCATCAAGCTCGACGCGGCGGCGGGGGTGGTGTCCTTCGGGGCGGTGGTGGCGATGACCGCGGTGCTGCTGATCTTCCAGTACGGACAGCCGCGCATCTTCTTCTCGATGTCGCGCGACGGACTTCTGCCGAAAAAATTCGCCGCCATCCACCCGCGCTATCGCACGCCCCACGTCACGACGATCTGGACCGGCGTGTTCGTCGCGTTCTTCGCGCTGATCTCGCCCCTCGACAAGATTGTGGAGCTGACGAACATCGGCACGCTGTTCGCCTTCGTGCTGGTCTGCCTGGGCGTCATGATGCTGCGACACACCGATCCCTCCCGGCCTCGCCCCTTCAAGATGCCCTGGATCCCCGGAATTCTCCTGACGGTCTGGCTGCCGATCGTGTGGTACCTGCCCCGGGAGATCGTGAACGAGGACTGGGGGAAACGGATCGAGCACACCGTGGTGCTCCTGGTGGCGTTCACCGGCGTGCTGTTCTCGGTCGTCGGCGCCTACGCCAAACTCAAGGGACGGAAGGTCCCCGAGCTGGTCAAGACCGAGTTCGCGCTCGCCGGCATCGCCTCGTGCGTCTGGCTGATGGCCGGTCTGCCGGCCCTGACCTGGTGGCGGTTCGTCGGGTGGCTGGCGATCGGGCTGACCATCTACGCGCTTTACGGCTACCGCCACAGCCGCATGGCCGACCGTCTCCTTCCGATGCCTCCGCAATTGAAGCTCCTGGCTCCCGGCGCGGTCGTCATGTCCGGCGTCATCTGGCTCGCCGCTCCCCATCCCTGGGGACTGGTCGTGCCGATCTTCCTCCTGCTTGGACTGTCGTTCTATGCGTTGCACGTCACCCAGCGCAAGACCGCCTGAGCCCCTCCCCGGGCCGCCGTCGCGCCGTTCGGTCGCGCTGGCGACGCTTCTCCTCGCGGCCTCGACCCTGCGCGCCGCCGAGGTCCCCTCCGCCGCGAAGGTCGAGCCCGTCGTCGCCCTGCGCTGCGGCCGCCTGCTGGACGTGCGCACGGGCGCTTTGAAGGAGGGAGCGATCGTCGTGGTGCGAGGCGATCGGATCGAGAGCGTCCTGGAGCGCGGCGCCCGGCCTCCCGCCGGGGCCTCGCTCGTCGACCTTTCGGCCTACACGGTGATGCCCGGCCTGATCGACGCCCACACGCACACGTTTCTGCAGCCGGGAGACTACGACGTCCAGCTCCTGAAGCAGTCGCTGCCGCGCCGGACGCTGCAGGCGGCCGCCCAGGCGCGCGCCCTGCTCCTGGCGGGTTTCACGACCATCCGCGACCTCGAGACCGAAGGGGCGATGTACGGCGACGCCGACCTGCGCGACGCCATCGCCGACGGTCTGGTGCCGGGGCCGCGGATGCAGGTGGCGACGCGCGCCATCTCGACCACGGGCAATTACGCTCTCCTGGGCTACGCGCACGAGGTGGCGGTCCCGAAGGGGGTGCAGATCGCGGACGGCCCCTGGGAGATCCGCAAGGCGGTGCGGGAGCAGATCGAGAACGGGGCCGACTGGATCAAGTTCTACGCCGATTATCGGAAGTTTCAGCTGAGCGGCGAGATCGAGGATCTGCGGGTCACCATGACCCAGGAGGAGATGAACGCGCTCGTGGACGAGGCGGCGCGGCGCCACCGCCCCGCGGTCGCGCACTGCTACGGCGACGAGGCGGCGCGCGCGGCGGTGCGGGCCGGCGTCCGCTCGGTGGAGCACGGCCTGTTCCTGGACGAGGCGACCTTCAAGATGATGCTCGAGAAGGGCGTGTACTACTGTCCCACGCTGACCGCCTACCAGACCTCCTACGACGCGACGCCGACCCCCGCCTGGAAGAAGGTGGTGGACGGGCATCGCGATTCCTTCCAGAGGGCGGTGAAGTTGAGAGTGAAGATCGCCTCCGGGAGCGACGCCGGCGATTTTCCGCCCGGAGACGCCGCGAGAGAGCTCGAGCTGATGGTGCGGGCCGGCCTGCCGGCGCTGAAGGCGATCCAGGCGGCCACCCTGGTCGACGCCGAGCTTCTCGGCTGGCAGGATCGCATCGGCGCCGTCGAGCCGGGGAAGCTGGCCGACCTGATCGCCGTGGAGGGGAACCCGCTCGGCGATATCAGCGCTTTGCGCCGCGTGCGCTTCGTGATGAAGGGCGGCCGGGTGTTCTCGGCCGCGCCTTGACCGTGCCCACGTAGTCCTTGTCCCAGCCCTCGAACCGGCGGGCGCGGTCGTCGATGATCAGGTTGGCGATCGGTTTTCCCATCAACAGCTCGGCGTACTTGAATCCGTGCCCGTCCAGCCAGGTCTTGGTGGCGCGGTACTCGTCCCAGCCGCGCCCGGTCCAGAGCACGACCACGTGCCCCTCGTCCGTGAGCCGGTTGACCGCCCGCACGGCGCCGTCGAGCGGCCGGGCGCGGGGCCTGTCGGCCGGAGACTCCTCGGTGCAGATCGTCCCGTCGATGTCGATCAGGATAACCATACGAAGTGATCCTTTCGCGAGCGCGTCATGCAGAGACCGGAGCGCCACTCGATCGGGCGCTCGGGCACGGGGCGCCCGAGCCGCTCCCGCAGCAGGAAGCGCGGCCCGTCGAGACCGGCTTCGATCGAGCAGGTCACGCCTCCGCTGAAACGCGGGTTCACCTCCAGGAGGAACGGCCCGTCAGGCGTGCGCATGATCTGGACGTTCAGCGGCCCGTACCACCCGGGGATGGCGCACACCCGGGAGGCGATCTCGAGCACCGCATCGTCGCGCTCCGTCCGGGTCACCATCACCTCGCCGCCGGCCACGACCACGCGCACCCTGGAGACCGCGCCGACGAGGCGGCCGCCCCGGTCCACATAGGCGTCCACGCTGTACTCGGTACCCGCGAGATACGGCTGGACGACGAAGTCGTCCGGCCGGTTGCGCGCCGCCCAGAACGCCTGCTCCTCCTGGTCGCGGAACAGCACGTGCCCGCGCGACGACGAGCCGAAGCGTGGCTTGGCCAGGCGCGGATAGCCGGGCCGGTCGGGGACGGGGAGCCGGAATCGGCGGAACATCTCGTCGGCCCGGGCCTTGTCGTAGACCGACTCGCACAGTTCGACCCGGCTGACGACCGGCAGGGCGCCCGCCCGGCTCAACTCGGCGTGCAGAGGTGCCACCGCCCGGACGGCCGCGTCGATCACCGGGATGACCAGGTCCGCCGGCCCCTTCGCCACCGCGTCATGGAGGACGCGCGCGAACTCGGCCGTTCCGTAGGCGGGGGCGTGCTCGACGCGGCAGGCGCCGGCGGCCGCGACAGCGTGCCAGGGCTGGCTGTCCTCGATCGAGACGAGCTCGAGGGCGATGTCCTCCGCCGCGGCGGCCGCCTGGAATCTCTCCATGAGACCGACGAGGCGCGACGCTCCCAGGAACAGGACGCGCAGGCGGCTCACGGCGAGTTCTCCGGGCGCCCCGGATGCCGGTGCACCACGAGCATGGTGTTCCTCAAATGCGACAGCTTCAACGAGGCGCTCTGGTCGAGAAGAAAACGGGTCACCTCGGGATTGCTGACATCGGCGTAGTTGTCCCACACGACGACACCGCCCGGAGCGAGGAGACGCAGGACGTTCTGGGTGTCGATCGCCTTGGTCCGATAGTCGTGCGCACCGTCGATGAAGACGAGATCGAGGGGCCCGTCGATCACGGCCCCGTAGTCGAACGTCGCCGAGTCGCCCAGGAGCTGCACGATTTTGAGGTCGTCGCGCCCGCGGAAGTAGGAGCCGGTGGAGGTGCCGAAGCGGGCGCGGAACGACCGCGCCACGAGACGATCCAGCTCGGAGGGAGGAATCCCGGGCTCGCGATCCGGCGGCAGGTCGAGGGTGTAGACGACGCACCCCGGAGGAGCGTTCAGCGCCATCTGCAGCGTGGTCATCCCGTTGTAGGTGCCGATCTCGAGAACCCGCCGCGGCCTGAGAGAGCGGACGATCAGGCAGATCTTGCAGACCGTCTCGATCGAGACGTTCCCCCAGTGTCCCAGGAAGTTCTCGAGATGGATCGCACCGGCCTCGATCTCCGGCGGGAAGACGTCGCGCAGACGGACGGTGGGGATGACGGCCGCGGCGCGGCGCAGCGTCCGCTCGAACTCGTCCGCCCGGGAACCGATCTCCCGTTCGACCAGCTCGTCCGGCACGAGCCCCCGCAGCGTCGCCAGCTGCGGGTAGCGCTCGAAAACGCCCGGTCGGACGGTCTTCGCCGCCATGCCGTCACCAGCCCTCGCGCACGGCGGCGATGATCGACTGGACCTCCTCGTCGGTCAGGGCCTCGTGCACGGGGATCGAAACCTGCTGCCGGTCGTACGCCGCCTGTCCCTCGAGGTCGTGCCGCTCGCCGCCGAACACACGGTAGCGATCGATGCGCCGGTGCACGACCGAGGCGGGGATGCCGCGCTCGGCCAGCCTTCGGATGAGATCCTCGCGCCGCTCCGCCAGAACGGTGAACAGCCAGCAGGCGTGCGTGCGGTCGCCCTCCTCGCGCGGCAGGCGCAGGCCCGCGACCCCCTCCAGCCCCGCCCGGTAGGCCCGCGCCGTCGCCTGCCGGCGGGCCAGGCGCCCGGGAAAGTCCTCCAGATTGCCGAGTCCCACGGCGGCGGCGAGATCGTTCATGTGCGACTTGTATCCCACGGTGTCGATATCGAACACGCGCTCGCCGAGGATCGACGGCTGGCTGTCGGCGCGATCGATGCCGAACCAGCGGCGCGCCACGGCGGCGCGCGCGTCGCCTGCCGCGGCGCAGCACAGCGCTCCGCCGTCGCCGGTGGTCAGGTGCTTGATCGCCTGGAAGCTGAAGGCCGTCATCCCGGAGATCGCCCCGATCGGCCGGCCGCGATAGGTGGCCCCGAGGGCGTGGGCGGCGTCCTCGATCACCGCCAGGCCGTGCCTTCGGGCCAGGGCGTTGATCTCGTCCAGATCGCACGGATAGCCGCCCCAGTGCACCGGCAGCACGGCGCGCGTCCGCGGCGTGATGGCCCGCTCGATGGACGGAGGCGAGACGTTCCCGGTCCGGGGATCGATGTCGGCGAACACCGGCAAGGCCCCGTGCATCAGGACCGCGAGGCCCGTCGCCACGAAGGTCTGGGGCGGCAGAATCACCTCGTCGCCCGGCCCCACCCCCGCGATCGCCAGCCCCAGGTGCAGGGCCGCCGTGCCGCTGTTCGTGGTCACGGGGTGGAGCAGCCCCAGCCGCTCCGTCAGCTCGGTCTCGAACCGCCGCACCATCTCCCCCTCGCTCAGCCATCCCGACTGCAGGACCTCGGCGGCGAGCGCGCGCGCCCGGGTCGAGACGTGAACGTGAAAGAAATCCACCCCAGCCTCCTACAGGATCGACCGGTAGTATTCGATGGTGGCCCGGATGCCCTCGTCCAGGGGCGTGAAGCGGAAGTCGGGACAGGCCCGACGGAACAAGGCATCGTCCATGATCTTGCGCGGCGCCCCGTCGGCGTAGGACGTGTCGAACTCGAATCCGACGTCGTAACCGAGCAGCTTCGCGGCGAGCGCCCCAATCTCCGCGATCGAGTGACCGCGGTTCTGCGCGACATTGATCGGGTCCAGCTGCGCGCCCCGGTCGAGCGATCGGACCAGAACGGCGGCCACGTCGTCGACATAGACCCATTCGCGCACCGGTCTGCCGCTCCCCCAGATCGGGACGGTCCGGTCGCCCCGTCGCTGCGCCTGGATGAGGCGGATCAGGATCCCGTCGAGGGCGTGCACACGGTCCGGATCGGTTCCGTCGCCGGGCCCATAGGCGTTCGGGATCAGCCAGTTCGCCGAGGCGATACCGTGCTGCGCCATGTAGCTGCGCGCGAAGGCGTGGACCATGCGGCGGGTCGAGGCGAACGCCAGGACCGAGTCGTGCACGGGGCCCTCCTGCCACGCGCTCTCGCGCTGTGCGAGCGACTCTCCCGGGTACGAGCAGTTGGAGATCGGGTTCACCAGGAGGGCGCCGGGACACGACTGCCGGATGGCCGCGTAGGTGTGGGCGATCATGAGCATGTTGTCGTGGATCACGTCCGCCGCCCGCCGTCCGACGTAGTGGACGCTGCCGACGTGCGCCGCGCAGTTGATGACCGCGCGCGGCTGCAGCTCGCGAAGCCGCGCCGCCAGCGCCCGCGCCTCGGTCAGGTCGCATCCCTCGCGCCGCGACAAGGAGCGGGCGCTCAGCCCCCGCTCCTCCAGGAGCCGCATCACCCGCCGGCCCAGGAAGCCCGTCCCTCCGAGGACGACGACGGGCTTCACGCCGCATCTCCAGTATCGAGGCGGACCGTGGTCCACTCGAGGTGCGGGCGCACCACGCCCGGGATCGGGCGTCCCCATCCGGATCGCACGCTTCCGGGCTCGCCGCTGTCGACCACCTGAAAGGCCACGCTGTCGTACTCCAGGAAATGGATCTGATAGAGCGGATCGCCGGTGCTGACCTCGGCCACGACGCGCACCTGCCCCTCCGCGAACAGATTGCCGGGGACGACGCAGCG
>DATFVU010000299.1:0-9112 GCA_035260145.1 Candidatus Polarisedimenticolia bacterium
AGATCGAGATAGACGACGGCGGGGCGCAGGCCGGCGCTCGTCCGCCCCAGGCGCCGGAAGCGCTCCGGGCCGTCCCGGCGGGCCCGCACGCGGCGCTGCCGGGTCAGGGCCGCGATCCCGGCCGGGTCGTCGGACAGGACCGAGCGCACCGCCTGGATCGCCGAATCCCGCCAGGCCTCGGGGAGCCGCGAAGCGATGCCGAGATGTTGCGCCAGCAGCCCGTCGGTCGGCCGTTCCGGGACGTTCATCGACCAGCAGGACAGGGGCACGAGGCGGCGGAAGATCTCGGCGCCGCAGACCATCACGGCGCCGCCCTCCAGGAGGGCCAGTGCTATCGCCTCCGCCGCGATCCGCGCAACCGAGTCGCCGCCCTCCGCAAAGCGTGCCGCCTCGAGGGCGAGCCGCATAGCACCGGGCTCAGGCGGCGAGAACGGGTCGTGGCGGGCGCGCGGCGGCAGGGTGTCCAGGCCGGAGAGGGAGGATGGCACGATCACCCGGGCGTGCGCCTGGCGATCGGCGATCCAGTCGATCGACGCCCGGGAGACCGGGCGATCAGGCTCGAACAGGAGTACGCGAACACTCGGTCCCTGAGTCATCGGGACCGATCCTACATGAGCTGCGCTATCGGGACCGGAATGGTGGCGAGGGGGCCTTCTAGAACTTCAGGCCGATCCCGGCGTAGGGACCCTTGAAGGTGTTGTCGATGCTGCCGAACCCTTCGTCTTCGACCTCGAAATGGAACTGGCGGTATCCGGCGAAGAATCCGAGGGCGTGGGCCACGTACAGCTCCATCTGGGCCCGGCCGTCGAGGACGTCGACGTGCGTGCCCGACATGTCCCCCTTCACTCCGTTGACCTCCACCTTGATGTGGAAGGCCGGCGCCGGCTTGATGGTGACATAGCCCGCGAGTGTGGGATAGGGAACGCTCTCCTGCAGTGTGGTCAGGCCGCTGACCGAGCCGTCCAGGGACATGTCGACGTCCGCCTGGTTGGCCCCGAAGCCGAGACCGAAATCAACCACCTTCAGGTTGATGATGCTGAACAGGAAATGGGCCTGATACAGCTTCAATTTCAGGTCGCTGCTCATGGCCTGGCCGGCGGTGTACACGGTGTCATTGAACGCGAACGACTGGGTCAGAATCGTGTCCCCGTCGCGCTCGGAGTCGAAATAGTCGAGGTTGATGTGGGTTCTGCCGAAGCGGAACCAGACCCGCCCCATGAGGGTGTCGTCATCCTTGTCGAGACCGAGGGTGTCCTGGAAATCGATCGTGGTCCCGCCCAGGATGTCGCCGTCGATCGACGCGGTTCCGTCCTGGCTCTGGCGCCACATCGACCCCTCGACTCCGATCCAGTCGCCGAGGGCGAAGCTGGCCGTCGGCGTCGCCAAAATCATGGCGAGTGCTAACGGCAGGCATGACCAGACAACCGACAGCGGCGTGATTCGGCGCGACTTCATGGATCTCCTCCTCCTCGAGACACGGTGCGAGGCATGCATAACCTAGTGTCCGCGGCGACCGCGGGCAAGGTCTCCGGGCACCTCGCCTCCGGTTGACACCCCCTGGGGACACCCCTAGAATCGGTCCATGCCGGAGCAGACGCGTCCCGACGATCTCGCACACGATTGGAATCGGGTCGGGGCTCCTGCGCCGCCTTCGAGCCCCACGATGCTCGACGACGAGACCCTGCGCGATGGACTGCAGGGGCCGAGCGTCGTCGATCCCCCGATCGAACAGAAGCAGCGGATCCTTCGCGCCATCGACGCCCTCGGCATCGACACGGCCGACGTCGGTCTGCCGGGAGCGGGACCGAAGGCGGTCGCCGACGCCACGGCCCTCTGCCGACAGATCGTCGAGGAGCGTCTCGCGGTCCGCCCGAACTGCGCCGCGCGCACCATGCAGCGCGACATCGAGCCGATCGCCCGCATCGCTTCCTCGGTCGGCATCCCTGTGGAAGCCTGCCTGTTCATCGGCTCGTCGACGATCAGGCAGTACACGGAAGACTGGTCGATCGATCTCCTGCTGCAGCGCACCCGGGAGTCGGTCACGTTCGCGGTCAGGGAAGGACTGCCCGTCATGTACGTGACCGAGGACACGAGCCGGGCGCACCCCGACACCCTCCGGCAGCTGTATCGGGCGGCGATCGACTGCGGCGCGCGCCGCGTCTGCGTGACCGACACGGTCGGGCACGCCACGCCGCACGGTGCCACGCAGGTGATCCGCTTCGTGGCCGACATCGTGCGGGAAAGCGGGGCGGAGGTGGGGATCGACTGGCATGGACATCGCGACCGCGGCCTGGGGCTCGCCAACGTGCTCGCGGCGATCGCCGCGGGCGCCAGCCGCGTGCACGGCTGCGGGCTCGGTATCGGCGAGCGCGCCGGCAACGCCCCGATGGATCTGATCCTCGTTAACCTAAAGTTGCTCGGCTTGATCGATCGCGACCTGTCCGGTCTGGGGGAATACTGCCGCCTGATCTCCGAGGCCTGCCAGGTGCCTATCCCCACGAACTACCCGGTGGTGGGGCGCGACGCCTTCGAGACCGGCACGGGGGTCCACGCCGCGGCCGTCATCAAGGCGCTGCGCAAGAACGATGTCTGGCTGGCCGACAGGGTCTATTCCGGCGTCCCGGCCTCCGATTTCGGCTTCGCCCAGAACATCCGCATCGGTCCCATGAGCGGGCGATCCAACATCGTGTTCTGGCTGGAGCGGCAGGGATTGGAGCCGAAGGACGAGGTGGTGGATCGGATCTATGACGCCGCCAAACGCAGCGACCGGCTCCTCGGGGACGACGAGCTCCTGGCGCTCGCCGGCGGGACCCGCCGTTCGGCGCCGCCCCGGCGCACCTGAAGGCTCCGCGCGGGGCGGGGGCTCACTCCGAATCCTCGACGCAGACGCGGTTACGGCCCGAGTTCTTGGCGCGATACAGGGCCTTGTCGGCGCGGCCGACCAGGGAATCGATGTCCCGGCCGTGTTCCGGGAAGGTGGCGACGCCGATACTGATGGTCACCCCGATCGTCACTCCGTCGTGGACGATCGGCGCTTTCTCGATGGTCCTGCGGATTCTCTCGGCCGCGCGGCGCGCCTCGTCGGCCGTCCTCTCGGGAAGATAGGCGATGAACTCCTCCCCCCCGTAACGCGCCGCCACGTCTTCGCGCCGCAGCGCCTCGCGGATGAGCCGGCCGACCTCGGCGAGCGCGTGGCTTCCCATCAGGTGGCCGTGCGCGTCGTTCACCGCCTTGAAATGGTCGATGTCCATCATCAGCACGCCCAGAGGCACGGCGTAGCGCCGCGCGCGCTGCAGCTCCATCTCCAGCGCCAGGCAGAGGGATTCCCGCGTGAGCAGGCCGGTCAGCCGATCGTAGGTGATGCGGTTGCGCACCTCCTGGTGGTAGCGCGCCTCGATGTCGTCGAGCAGGACGAATTTGAGCACGGTCCCGCCGACCTCGATCTTGTCCCCCTCCCTGAGCTCGACGCGATCGATGGGCCGGTTGTTGACCAGAGTACCGTTGGTGCTGCCGAGATCGGTCAGGATGAAGCGCCCGGCGCGCAGCCGGTCGTCCCACTCGAGCTCGATCAGCGCGTGCTCGCGCGAGGTCAGCTCGTCGTGTATGCGGATGTCGGCCTCGCTCCCGCGTCCCACGATCATGTGCGCACGGCGCAGGCGGAAGTCGCGGCCGATCTCGGCGCCCCGCAGCACCACCAGGGAGGCGTGCGACTTCTTGAACCGCCCGCTGTCCAGGATCGCCTTGTCGACCGCCGTGGTGATGTCGCGGGATCTGTCGGTCATGGTGAGGCCTTCTCGATCGACCGGGTGTCGTGCGTCTTCGGCGACATGGCTCTCCGGTGGGACGCGGCGCCGTCGCGATCGCCCATTTGCAACCGGGCGACGACGCAGGAAGCCCCGAATTCAATCTAGGCCGATGGGGTGGGATGTCCAGCCGGGGCCGGCTCTTGCGCGCTGGCGGGGGACGGCATCCGGTCGGGGGCGCGGGCCGATTCCGTCGACTTCAGAGCTTCAGGAAGCACCACTCTTTGGAGAAAGGCACGCTCCCCATATGCACCCCGCGCCGTTCCGTGACCAGGACGTTGTCCGAGTGGTTGTAACCGAACCCGTGCTCGGGGACGTACAGCCCCGGCTCGTTGCTGAAGGTCATCCCCTTCTCGAGCATGGTGTGGTCGCCGAGGGAGATGTAAGGCGGCTGATGCCCTTCCGATCCCTCGCCGTGCGCCGGGCGGTGGTAGACGTACGGAGCCATGCCGTTCTTCACCTGGTAGTCGTGCACCTGCTTCGCGACGTAGGAGCCGGTCACCCCGGCGGTCGAGGCCTCCGCCTGGATCCGGCAGCATTCGGTGTGCACCTCCCACACCTTTTCCCGCAGGGAGTCGAAGGGTGCGATCTGATAGGCGCGGTAGAGCTCGCCGCCGTATCCGCCGATCTTCACGCCGCCGCTCACCTGAAGCGCGTCCCCCGTCTTGATGCGGTTGTGGTGGAACTGGTTGGGATGCGGGTAGGCGGTGCCGACTCCGGTGCGCACGCCGAGGTCGACCGAGATGCCGACGGCGGTGTGCGGCCGGCCGTCGCGCTTGATGTCTTTCATGATCAGATCGACCCCGTACTGCGTGGCCGCGGTCTGCACGTCGAAGTCGGTCTTGTCGGTGCCGTGCGTCAGGATGTAGTCGCGCGCGAAGGCGTGGATCCGGCTGAAGTAATTCATGGCGCGCTGCGTCAGGGCGATCTCTTCCGCCGTCTTGACCATGCGCAGCCGGTCGCACAGATCGCCGGCTTTTTTCAGGGAGGTCTTTGGAAGCACGTCCTCCACGGCGCTCGCGAGGTCCGCGGTGATCGGGCCGTCCACGCCGATCGTCCTGCCGGCCCAGCCGCGCTTCTTGAGTCCCTTCAGCATCCAGCGCGTCAGATCGACCGTGGCCCCCATCTGCACCTTTCCAAGGTTCGGAAAGGCCCCTTCGCCGTGCTTGAAGTCGAAGTAGGTCTCCCGGTCCTTGATCCACCAGGATCCCACCAGGTCCCGGTCGAGCCCGGGATGGAACCACGTGAGGTCCAGGCCCTCCCCGGGAACGAAGATGTGGAAGGGACGCTCGGTCGACGTGTGCCAGAGCCCGGTGAAGTAGATGATGTTCCAGCGATCGCCGAGCAGGGCGCCGTCGATCCCCTCCTCGCGCATGCGGCCCTGCAGCCGCTGGATGGCCCGTTTGTGCCAGACCTCGTCGAGACGGTCGAAGGTCGCGGCCGGCGGATGATCGGAATCGCTCTTGAGCAGCGCCGCCGAGTCGCCGCCATTCGAGGCCGGCGAGCCCGTCTGCGGCGCCACGGCGCCGCCGCGATTGTCGCGGGCCGCCCAGGCGGGCGCCACCACCCCGCCCGCAACGGCGGCCATCGATCCGACCAGAAAATCACGACGCGATTTGCGCATGACCGACTCCCCGATCCCGCGCTCCGGGTGACAGTGAGGCCGTGTTGTGAGTTTCCGGCGGATGATATCTGAAGGTCACATACGTCACAACAGGGCGGACGACTCGCCGCCGGGCGGACGTCGAAGGGCCGTGACTCCTAGGCGACCGGCGAGGTGCCGCCGTGCATGCGGGCGAAGGTCGCGGGGACGGCGGCCCGGGACGGCAGGAACGTCAGGGCGGAGATGTTGCGCGACAGGGTGCTGTAGGCCCGCTCCACCTCGGCGACCGTGGCGCGTCGCTCCAATTCGCAGTCGAGGGGCGCCAGCGCCGGGGAATCGGATCGCAGCGTGCGGCGCAGGCGCAGATAGGCGCTCATGATCTCCTCGGGCCGGGCTCCGGGCAGGAGATCGAGCGCGCGATAGGACTCGGCGCCGGAAACGTGGACGTCGGGGAAGGCGCGCACCGTCGACCCGGCGGGGGAGACCACCGATTCGGCGACGGCCCGGAGCATCTCGGCGGTGCGCGAGCGGGGATACTCGTTGAGATAGGCCCGGCGCCCCTTCACGCACTGCACGAACGTCGGGTCGTAGGGAATGGCCCCGGCGTAATGGGTCGGGATGCGCAGGAAACGCTCGGAGACCCACTCCATCGATTCGCCGAGATGCTCGTCCTCGCGCGAGCGTACCTGGTTGAGAACGAGGTGGGGAACGAAGGCGCTCACGTGGACCGCGAGCGCCTCGGCGGCGCTCGAGTCGACGCGCGCGATCTCCTCCAGGATCTCGGACGGGCGGCCGTCGTCCGCCTGATCGCGGTGCTCCATGACCAGGTCGATGATCGATTGGTAACCCAGGGTCCGGCCCAGGTGGTACAGGCGTCGCAGAAAGGCCGTCTTCAGGAACCGATAGCAGTTTTCGACGGAGGTCGGCTCGGGCAGGATGACCAGGATGCCGCGATCGGCGAGGGAGAACAGGTCGAGGACGTTCAGCGAGGTTCCGGCGCCGAGGTCCAGGAGCACCACGTCGGCGGGGAGGGTCATGAGCTCGCGCATCAGCCGCGTCTTCTGGAAATGCTTCAGGCTCTCGATGTCGAGGCTGTTGCGTGCTCCGCTGATGAGCGACAGGCGGCGCACGCCCGTTTCGGTCACCACCGTTTCAATCGACTCGAATCGCCGCTTGACGAAATCGCTGAGCGCCACGGCCGGGGGGTCGAGGCCGAGCACGGTGTGCAGGTTGGGCGCGCCCAGATCGCCGTCCACCAGGATGACGCGGCGGCCCATCTGGGCGAGATGGATCCCGAGGCTCGCCGCCACGAGCGACTTGCCCGTGCCGCCCTTGCCGCCGCCGACGGCCCACACCTGGGGCCGGGACGCTATCGTCGGAGAGTACTTGAACATGATCATTGGAGGTACGACGAGATCCACCGCCGCGCAACTGGCGGTATCGTGACGCTCCGTCATGGAGGCGGCGAGGAAAGGACGGGGCTTGTCAGCCGGGGGCCGAGTGGGGTAGAAGCGCTCCCTCAGAGAGCCCGGGAGGCTCCCAGATGGCCGATCACGGTTTCGTTCCCGCAGTCCTCTTCATTCTCCTGTCCGCCGCGGTGGGGCCGCTGTTCGCCCAGGACCAGCCCCCCGCGTCGACGGGCGCCCCGTCCGGAAAGAGCCTGGCCGATCGCAATGATCGCCGGCTGTTCCAGCGTTTCGTGGAAGACGCGGCCGTCTCGACCGGCGGCTGGATCGAGCTGCAGTACCGCTTCGACAATCTGCAGGACGGCACGCAGCATTTCCTCGGTCCGCTGGTGGCGTTCAAGATCGTCAACGATTTCGAAGGGGGGCTGCGTTTCGGCTGGCAGGACGTCAATCCCGATTCGGGGCCGAACGAATCGGGTTTCTCGGATATCGACCTGTACGGGAAGTACCGCTTTCCCGGAAACCGCTCGCGCACGGCCGTGGGAGGACTGGTGAAACTGCCCAAGGGGGACGAGGAGAAGGGGCTCGGGACCGGCAAGGAGGACTTCGAGGTCTTCGTCGCCTGGCGCGCCGATCTGGACGCCGTCTCGATCGTGGCGAATGTCGCGGCCCGTTACAACGGCAATCCGGATCCTCCTCTCCCGTCCTCCAGCAACTCCGCCCTGGTCGGCGGCGCCCTGCTGCTGCCGGTGTCGGCCAGGAATACCTTCGTGATCGAGTCGACGTTCGAGACCGAGAGGGTCGAGGGGGCCTCCAACGACGCGCGCCTCACGCTCGGATTTCAGCACCGCGGCCGGGAGCGCAAGGGCGGCTTCCGCGGAGCGGCCGCCATCCCCCTGTCCGATGGTGCCCCCGACTACCAGGCGCTCTTCGGCGCCTACCTGACCTACTAGGAAACCGCCGCGGGCGGTCCTCCGGAATTCGCTGTGCTAGGATGATTCGAGCGGGCCGCGCTTCTCGAGGACCGGCATGACGAACCCCCTGCGGGGGTTGACCATCGGCACCAGGCTGCTCCTGATCGTCCTGGTGATGATGCTGCTTACTCTGACCAGCTCCTTCCTCCTGTATTCCCACTTCGAGGTGGCGC
The DNA here is from genome assembly GCA_035260145.1 of Candidatus Polarisedimenticolia bacterium. Lineage (GTDB taxonomy): Bacteria > Acidobacteriota > Polarisedimenticolia > Gp22-AA2 > Gp22-AA2 > Gp22-AA3. The sequence goes on from DATFVU010000299.1 coordinate 7,960, forward strand.
TGCTCGACGAGATCCAGGGCCAGACCGAGTCGCTCTCCAAGGCCCTGCAGATCAGCGTGCAGCAGCTCACATCCCGGGGAGAGAGCGACGACAAGCTGCTGAACGACTACGTGCAGCGTCTGTCGAGCAAGGGGGTCAAGGAGATCTCGATCCTGAGCAACGAGAAGCAGGTGGTGGCGTCCTCCAACCTGTCGAAGATCGGCAGGACCCTCGGATCGGGACGCCTGGCCCGTCGCGGCGACAACGTGATCATCACCGGCACCCTGGCGGACGACGACACCGATTTCGAGGGGAAGAAGACCTATACCCTCGACATCCCGATCATCGTGGACAACGAAAAGCGGGGATACGTCCGGCTGCATCTCCTCCTGGATGATTTCCGGCAGATCATCCACGAGGGCCTGAACCGGCGGCTCCTGGCGACGGCGCTCGTGTTCGTGCTCGGCATGGCGGGGGTCGTGATCCTCTCTTACGGCGTCACCCGCGCGCTCGACCAGCTGGCGAAGGCGGCGGGGCGCGTGGCCGACGGCGATCTGACCGGGCGCATCACCACGCGCCGAACGGACGAGGTCGGGAGACTGGTCGCGACCTTCAACACCATGGTCGAGAAGCTCGGAGAGCAGCGCGCCCTCGAATCCCGCCTGAGACGCGCCGAGCGCGCCTCGGCGGTCGCCAATCTGGCCTCCGCCGTGGCCCACGAGATCCGCAACCCGCTCAACCTCATCAGCCTCAGCGTCGATCACCTGGGTCTGGAGTTCGGCCCGTCGGACCCGGGCCGCGCGGAGGAGCACGCCCGGATCATCGCGTCCGTGCGTGACGAGCTGGCGCGCCTGAATCGCATGGTGGGTGACTTCCTGAACTACGGCCGCCCCAGACGCCTGGCGCCGCGTGCCTGTCGGATCGAGGAGGCTCTGGAAGAGGTGCTTTCGCTCATCGCGGCCAAGGCCCGGGACCAGCAGATCGAGATCTTCAGCCGGATCCCGGACGACCTCCCGGTCATCCAGGCCGATCCCGAGGGTCTCAGGACCTGCTTCCTCAACGTGGTGATCAACGCCCTGCAGGCCACCCCACCGGGGGGAAGCCTCACGATCGAAGCGCGGGCCCATCAGGACGGGGCGGAGGGGTCGGCGGTCTCGGTCGTGTTTCGCGACAC
>DATFVU010000300.1:0-8856 GCA_035260145.1 Candidatus Polarisedimenticolia bacterium
CTGATCGGCGATCGTGGTCGCCTTCTCCTTCACGGTGTTGGCGCCCTCGAGCGCTTTCTTGTAGTCCTCGCTCGTGAAGGCCTGGCGCGCCTGCTCGAGCGTCCCCTTGTAGGTCTCGAGATCGCTCTTGAACAGCGCCAGATCGGCCCTGGAGTCCTTGGTCACCGGGGCGACCTTCAGGTTCCCCTCGGCGGTCTGCAGGGCGGTGTCGGCGGCCGCGATCGCCGCCTCGGCATCCTTCTTGGCCTGCTCCTTGTTGGCCGCGGCGGCTGTCGAGGCCTTGGCCGCCTCCTCGCGCGCGGTCGCCAGGAGTTCCTTCGCCTTGTCGTAATTCTTCATCCACTTGCCGTTCTGCGTCTGGATCTCGGTCTCCGCGGCGGACATCGCCTGCTCCGCCGCCTGATACTCGTTCGGAGCCCAGACGTCTCCCTGGGCCTGACGCGCCTTATCCAATTCGGCCTTGGCGGCGTCCACATCCTCCTGCGGCGCCTTGGCGCAGGCGACCGCGGCGACCATCACCAATGCAACGACAGCGATGAGGTTCCGGCTCTTGTTCATAGTGTGGATGTTCCTCCTCCTCTCCGAGTCATGCCTGGTTGTGGAGTACCGATTGAGCACCCCCTTGCCTATGGAAGGGGGGCAGAGGATATCAGAAACGGGACGCTCAGGCGATCAACCGTGGATCAGCTCGGCCGCTCTCCGGGTGGCCCGCACCACCGCCTTGATGAGGGTGACGCGCAGGCCGCCCTCCTCCAGCTCGAGCAACCCATCGATCGTACACCCGGCCGGTGTCGTGACAATATCTTTCAGCTTCGCGGGATGCTCTCCCGTCTGCAGCACCATGGTCGAGGCCCCGAGGACCATCTGGGCGGCCAGGACGGTGGCCACGTCGCGCGGCAGGCCGACCTTCACCCCCCCTTCCGCCAGGGACTCGATGACGACGTAGATGTAGGCCGGACCGGAGGCCGACAGGCCGGTCACGGCGTCCATGTGGCGCTCGTCGAGGATGAGGCAGCGCCCCAAGGGCTCGAAGATGCGGCGCGCGATCTCCAGATGATGCGAGTCGGCGAAGCGCCCGCGCGACACGGCGGTCATCCCCTGGCGCAACAGGCAGGGGGTGTTCGGCATCGCGCGCACCACCGGCACGCGCGGTCCCAGGCGCTTCTCGATGAACGCCGTGTCGACCGAGGCGGCGACCGACAGCACCAGCTGGCGCCGCGTCACCCGGCCGCGGATCTCCCGCAGGACCTCCTCCATCGCCTGGGGCTTCACCGCCAGGATCACGACCGCCGCCCCGCGCACCGCGGCCGCGTTGTCGAGGAGTGTTTTGATCCGCAGGCGCGACTGGAGCGCTTCCAGGCGCTCGGCGTGCTTGGCCGTGGCCACCACCTGCTCGCGCGCCACGAGGCCCGAGTCGATGAGCCCGGCGATCAGGCTCTCGCCGATCTTTCCGGCCCCCAGGACCGCGATCCGCCCCAGATCCTTCCGCGTCACGTCGCTCCTCCGCCAAAGTCCGCATAGTCTAGCATCCGGGATCGCCCGGGCGCGCCATTGGGACGTCCTCCCGGCAAGCGATCAATGGTGATGCGCGGCGCCCTTGGTCCCGAATTCCAGCTTGAGGAAGACCTGCGCCGACACCGGCTCCTCCCCGTACGTGGCGTCGAGCCTGTCGTCGAAGCGATAGAGGGTCACGCCCGCCCCCAGGCTCGTCGCGGCCTCGGAGAACAGGGGCAGGTCGCGCAGGTAGCCGAGCGTCAGCGTCCGCACCGAGACGCGCTGCGGCGCCACCGTGTCGGGCCTCGCGGTCTTGTTGATCAGCTCGTAAAGATCGCGGTCGACGCTCTCGGCGCGACCGTACACCGCGTCTTTCCCCGAGAACTTCCAGACCCCCTCCAGGAGGTTCCCCCACTCCACCTGCCCTCCCTCGAGCAGGTTCCTGCCGGCGATGAGGGAGGCCGCGATGAAGCCGGTGCTAAGGCTCCGCTCGTACTCGAGCGAGGCGGTCTGGCGCGTCTGGTTCCCCTCCTCGATCGCCTCGGGCTCCTCCCGGCGCGCGGCCGAGACCTGAACCCGAAGCCCGCGCACGGGCTCGAAGGAGAGGCGCCCCGAGTACGAGTCGAGTTTCCCCTGATCGATGTCCCAGCGATTCTCGTCCGGCTCCTTGCCGTGGAACAGCGAGGCCTCGACGCGCACCGGCCCGAAGTCGTAGTCGCCCGTGAGGACGTCCGCCGAGATGTGCGTCGAGTCCTGATTGTGGTGGGCGAGCGGCGCCATCGGATTCGCCGACGACGACTTGCGATGCACGTACGCCGTCGGCCCGACGGCCGGCTCGCCGACGGGGGCGGCGTACAGCCGCAGCCGCCCGGACTTCGCCAGGTCGCGGCTCCACTCGGCGGCCAGCTGCACGAACAGATCGTGCGGGTGCTGCCGGTCCACCAGCAGGACGTCGTTGTAGGTCTCGCCGCGCTGGAACAACAGGGGCGAGCCCTGCGGCGGGATGGTCATCGGCTCGGCGGTGAAGGTGCCGAGCAGGCTCATGCTCCAGGATCCGGCCGGCCGCGACGAGATCACCATCAGATGGTTCTGCGACTCGAAGTCCTGATCCCCGGAGGGCCCTCCCTGGCGGTTGGCGGTCAGGAAGGCCCAGCCGTGCATCGTCGTCGTCCAGTCGTTGGCCCGCGCTTCGGCCGTGACGCCGAGCAGAACCGCGAGCAGGACGAGGGCGCGCCGGCTCATCGAAGAGGCGCCGACGGAAGGTCGTAGATGTAATAGGCGTGCCCGACCACGGCGACAGGCTCGGCGTGCAGCAGCCAGTTGTCCGGTCCATCGCCCTTCAGGTCCCGCAGGCGGCCGATGGCGCGGGCCACGATGTGCGCGCTCAGGGCGTAGCGCCCCGGCGGGAAAGGTCGCACGAGATCCTCCACGCGCACCGGCGCGGCCTCGATTCCGTAGAGCTCCGGACCGATGCTTCCGAAGTAGCCGAGGCGCAGCGGCAGGGAGGACGGGTTCTCTTGAAGCCACACCCTCAGCTGCTTCAGCCCCTGTCCCCAGTCCACGTTGCTGTCGTCCAGCCAGAGCGGGCCGCAGCGCCAGCCCCCCTCGAGGTCGAGCCGCGACGGCGCCCGCGAGGCGCACGCCAGCTCGTTGAAGTACGACAGGTGGTCGGGGTAGATGAAGGTCCCCGCGGCCACCATCCAGAGGCACAGGATCGCGGCGCACGCCTTTCGCAAAACGCCCCCCTCCCCGAGCAGGAACGAAAGGCCCGCCCCGCCGGCGAGATGCAGGAAGGGAAGCGCCGGAATCATATAGCGGAAGCCGAGGTTGTCGGAGAACAGAGAGTAGGTCAGGAACAGGACCGCGGGCGGCAGGAACAGGAAGGCGCGGTCCATCGCGGTCGTGGCCCCGCGCTTCAAGAGAGTCCAGAGGCCCAGCGCCATCAGGACGATGGCGGGGAGCGGCTCCTTCAAAAGGTAGGCGACGACGTAGTAGATGGTGAAATGCGGCGCGAAGCGGCCGCCCAGGAACGCCAGGTAGGTCGGATCGTGATCGGCGTTGATGCGTCTTATCCCCTCGACGTAGAGGAACGGGTTTCTCGGGAAGAAATAGGCCGCCTCGATCACGAGCGCCGCCACCAGGCCGATCGCGACGAAGGCCACGAGACAGAAGAGCAGGCGCCGGCCGCCGTCGTCCGAGGCGTACGGATCGATCGGCGTCGAGGGGCGGCGCGGTGCGGCCGCCGGGATCCAGCGCGTCCCGCCCAGAAGAAGCGCCAGCACCACCGGCAGCAGGACCACGGCCGAGAATTTCGCGGCGAGCATCAGCCCGAGAGCGCCGCCGCATGCCAGGAGGCGCGACAGACTACGGTGATTCATGTAGCTCCACAGGGCGAACATCGACAGCACGAGAAGCGCCGCGAAGCCGGAGTCGGTGGCGACCAGGGGGCCGTGCGCCACGATGGTCGGATCGAAGACGTAGAGCAGGAGGGCGCCCGCCGCGGCCGTCGCTCCGAGGAGCCGCCGGCCCCAGGCGACGATCAGCCCGCCGAGCAGAACGGCCAGCCCGATGAACGGCAGGCGCGACCAGAACATGATCCGATCGGGGTCGTTGCCGAAGATGACGTCGCGGCCGAGCTGCCACTGAAAGTAGACGGGCGGCCTGTCGCCCAGCGACTTCCACGCGTCGGGCGAGACCGGAAGACGCGCCCCGAGTGCGAGCAGGGGGAGGGCGCCGATCTCCTTCAGGAGGGGCGGGTGCTGCGAGTTGACCTTGAACTCTCCCGTCAGGAGATACGACAGCCCGGCCCCGATGTGGGCCGGCTCGTCGAACGTGGGAGACTTGATCGGGACGGCGGTGAACATCATCAGGAATAAAACCGAGAGCAGCCCGCCCAAGATCAGAGGATGGCTCCCCGGCTCGCGACGCCCCGACATGGCGCGCATCCTAGCACGGGCCGGGGGAGGTCTCCGCGGGCGGAAGGTTGACGGTCCTCCGGGCGTGCAGTAGCATCGCCGCCTTTCGGGCGGGTGCCGCGATGACGCAGGAAAGGCCAGGACCGCTCGGCGCGTCCGGCGCCGGTCCCGTCGACCTCTGGGAGCGCCGCGCCGTTCCCGCCGCCCTCGCCCTCCTCGCAGCGCTTCTCGTCCAGGGGCTGATCTTCATCGGCGAGTCGTCGCAGACGAGCGACGAGGCGGCGCACCTCGCCGCCGGCTACTCTTATCTGAAGGCCGCGGACTTCCGTCTCAACCCCGAGCATCCGCCCCTGATCAAGGAGTGGGCGGCCCTGCCGCTCCTTCTGCTTCACCTGAAATTCCCGTGGGGGCCCTTGTGGGAGCAGTCGGAAGAGTGGAACATCGGGCGGATCTTCGTGCACGAGAATCTCGTCCCGAACGACACCCTCCTGCTCCTGGGCCGGCTGCCGATCCTGCTCCTGTCGCTCGCCCTCGGCTGGTTCCTGTTCCTTTGGGGACGCGCCCTGTTCGGCCCGCGCGGCGCGCTTCTGGGGCTGGCACTCTACGTGTTCGACCCGAACGTCGTGGCCCACTCCAGCCTGATCACGACCGACCTCGGGCTGACCCTGTTCATCTTTCTGGCCGTGTACGCGCTCTGGATCTGGTCGGAGCGCCCGTCCCCCGGGCCGCTCGTCCTGTGCGGGCTGATGGTGGGCGGGGCCTTCGCCTCGAAATTCACCTCCTTCTGGATTCTGCCGATTCTGTTCGCCCTGCTCGTGCTGCTGTTCTTCTGGGACGCGCCGCTGCCGCTGCGCCCCTGGAGGCGCCGCGACGAAGTGACCGGGCCGCAGACGGCCCGCCGGGCCCTGGGTCTCCTCCTCCTGGCCGTCTGCCTCGCCCTCCTCACCCTCGTGGTGGTGGTCGGGAGCTACGCCGGCACCGGGGTGATGCAGTACCTCGTCGGGCTGGAGCGAGGCCTGCGGCACTCCGGCGTCGGCCACAAGGCGTATCTCCTGGGGCAATACTCCGAGGCGGGTTGGTGGTGGTACTTCCTGTACGCCTACCTGATCAAGACGCCGATCGGCACGCTCCTCCTCGTGCAGGCGTCCCTGGCCGCGCTCCTTCTGGGGCGCCGGATCCGCTTCAAGGAGGAGTTCTTCCTGTGGGTGCCCATCGCCGTCATCGTCCTGATCACCTGCGTCTGGAGGGTGAACATCGGCCTCAGGCACATCCTGCCGATCTACCCGTTCCTTTATCTCTCCGCCGGACGCCTGGCGATGCGCCCCGGCACGGGCGCCCCCGCCCCGCGACGGTGGCCGGCCGCACTGGCCGCCGGCGGCATCGTCGCCTGCCTGATCTGGAACGTGCTCTCGGCGTGGCGCATCACTCCGTATCAGCTCGCCTATTTCAACGAGCTGATCGGAGGCCCCGCCAACGGCCACCTGCACCTGCTCGACTCGAATCTCGATTGGGGACAGGCGAGCAAGGCGCTGCGCCGCTACGTGGAATCCGAGAACCTGCCGATCATCTACTGCGCCTTCTCGGGGAACACCGACCCCTGGTACTACGGCGTGCGCTACCAGTACGCCCCCGGGTCGGGCAATCTGGACGTCTCCAAGGATCGTCCGGTGCGCCTCCCGGAGGACGCGCCCCGCGAGGTGCTGGTGGTCAGCGCCATGGTCCTGCACTCGGTGCAGTTCTCGGACACCGACGTGTGGGCCCCGCTGCGCAAGCAGACGCCGATCGCCACACCCGGCTACGCCTTCCTCGCCTACGACATCACTCGCAACGCCGACGCGCACGCGTACCTGGCGGCCCTCTACCTCAGCTTCGGCATGAGTGAGTTCGCGGAGTACGAGGCCAGCCGGACGCTGAAGCTCGAGCCGTCCAACTCGCTGGCGCGGTCGGTCCTGGACGCCGTGGGTGGCAGGACGACGCTCCCCGGCGAGCCGCCGCAGTAGCCGGCCGGCCCGCTAGCGCCTGGCCGCTCCGGCGCCGCCGCGGCGGAGCGAGGCCAGAAGCGCGCGCGCCGAGTCGTCCATCACCGTCCCGTTCGGGTCGAGCTCGGCGGCCCGCTCCAGGGCCGACACGGCACCCTCGCGGTCTCCCAGACGGTGCAGGAGCAGGCCGAGCGCCTTGTGCGCGACCGGGACGGACGGCGCCATGCGGATCGCCTCGCGATATTGCGTCGCCGCCTCCTGGAGATTCCCGGTCTGCTCCAGCGCCCGGGCCAGGTGATAGCGATAGACGGGGTGAGAGGGTCGCGCGGCGACCGCCCGCTCGAGCGGCTCGCGGGCGCCTGGCGCGTCCCCGGCGTCCAGGAGCATCAGTCCGAGGCCGTCCATCAGGTCCGGATCGCCCGGGCGGATCTGAAGCGCCCTGCGGAGCGAGTCGACGGCCCCCGGGTCGTGGTTGCGGTTCTGGGCCATTCCGAGGTTGCGCAGGTAGTCGGCGTTCTCCGGCTGCAGGCGCACCGCCTCCCGGTAGGCCGTAAGCGCCGCCGGCGGATCGCCGAGCGCCAGCTCGGCCATGCCCAAAGTCGTGAACGCCCGATCGCTCTTCGGATCGATCGTGATCGCCCGGCGCAGCAGGTCGCGGGCCTCCGCGGCCCGATCGATTCCGATCAGGCCGTGCGCCAGATTCACCATGTAGCGCACGTCCCCGGGCCTCAGGCGCAGCGCCTCGCGGTAGTGATCGACCGACTCCTGCGTCCTCTTTTGTCGCGACAAAACACCGGCGAGGTTGTAGTGCGCGTCGGCGTAACCGGGCCACAGGCGGATCGCCTTGTCATACGACTCGATCGCAGGGGAGTCGTCGCCACGCTCCTCGCAGGCCGAGGCGTAGTTGAACAGCGATCGCACGCTGTCCGGCTCGACGCGAAGGGCCGCCTTGAAGATGGTGTAATCGTCGCGCCAGTCGCGCAGCCGCACAACGCTGCGGGCCGCGAGCGCCAGGACGACGAGGGCCATCACGACGGTCCCGATCGAGGGCCGGGCGCGGCCGAAGGCCGGGGAGGCGGTCGCCCGCTCGAGGGCCAGGGCGGCCAGCAGGCAGAAGCCGACCGACGGGAAGTACAGGAGGCGCTCGGCCATGATGGTGCCGATCGGAAAGAGCAGGTTCGCGACCGGGGCGAGGGCGACGCCGATCCAGGCCAGCGCGAAGGCGACGGCGGGGGCGCGCCTCCAGGACAGAGCGACCCCGAGCCCCCATCCGGCGAGCAGCAGGCCCCCGGCGACAACACCCGGATCGAGCGGCCCCGTCGCCGCCGGGATGGCGGCGTATGAATAGTCGATCGCGAGGTGCCGAGGCCACACGAGAAGCGAAGCGTAGCGCGCCAGAACCAGAAGCGCGGTCAGGCGGCCGTCGACGAAGGACAGGGTGGCGATCGGATTGTCGACGAAGTGGACCGGCCCCGACGGATTGAGGCCGCCGAGTGCCGTGAGACGCAGGGCCAGGACCAGAGCGAGCGCCGCGGCCGCCGTCAGATGGTACGCCCAGGCGGGCCGCCGGCGCACCACGAGGAGATCGGCCAGCACGATCAATCCCGGCACGACCGCGGCGTTCTCCTTCGCCAGAAACGCCAGAGCGAACGACGCGAGCGACAGCGCGTAGAGCGGCCGCGGCGCCGAGCCGTGCTCCTCGGCGGCGCGGGCGCGCAGAAAGGCCAGGACGGAGGCGAGCCCGAACGCCGCCGCCAGAAGCTCGCTCCTGCCGACGATCTCCCCCAGGACCTCGGCGTGCACCGGATGAACGGCGAACAGGAGAGCGGCCCCGAGCGCAGCCCGGCGCCCCGCTTCGGCGAGCACGCGGCCCGCCAGGGAGTACACGAGGACGGTGGTCAGAACGTGCAGGAGCAGGTTGACCAGGCGGAACCCGAGCGGGCGCAGGCCGTGCAGGGCCCGGTCGAGGGCGAACGACAGGATCGTCAACGGGCGATACAGGTTGGTCACCCTCTCGTCGGCCGTGCTCCAGTAGCCGCTCGAAAAGATCTGCGGCAGATGCTGCAGGTCGGCGGTGAGGTCGTTCTGCTCGATGATCCGGTGGTCGTCGTGGATGAATCCGGGGCGGAGCGCCCCGGAATTGGCCAGAAGGCAGACGGCGGCGAGGAGCAGGACGGCGCGCTTGGGGCGCATCAGGGCTTCTTGGAGCCGACGTAACCGAGCGAGCGCAGATTCTCCTCGAGGCCGGGAGGAAGCTCCGGCTCGTTGCGATCCTCCTTCAGGGGATCGGACGCGTACAGCTCGAGCAGGGCGCGACGGAGCTCCTCCTCCTCGCGGGGAAAGCGGCCCAGGGCGTTCGTGGTTTCTCCGGGATCCTTCTCGAGATCATAGAACTCCCAGGCGGGCCCGCCCGATCGGTTCGGGATCATGATCAGCTTGAATCGATCGCTCCTCATCATGCGCCATTT
>DATFVU010000301.1:0-16244 GCA_035260145.1 Candidatus Polarisedimenticolia bacterium
GCACGCCGCGGGCCCCTTGCCAGAGGAGATAGCAGGCGTTGATCGTCCAGGGGATCGCGTAGCCGAGGGCGCAGCCGATGATCGCATCGCGCTCCGGATGGATCGTGCCGTCCACCCGCAGGGGGCTCGACACCAGCCCCACCACGATGCCGGGCCAGGTGATGGCGTTGGGCAGGATCTGGTGGCGCGCGTCGATGACGATGAGCGCCACCAGGGCCGCCGACAGGAGCGACCTCAGGACGAAGTCGGGGGACAGGCCGTGCCGGGCGAACAGCAGCGCGAACAGGGCGGCGGTCGAGGCCTCGACCAGAGGGTACTGCGGCGAGATGGTCGCTCCGCAGTGGCGGCAGCGGCCGCGCAGCAGCGCGTACGACACGACCGGAATATTGTCGTACCAGGCGATCGGCCGCCGGCACGCCGGGCAGGCGGAGCCCGGAAGGACGACCGAGACACGGCGCGGCAGACGATGGATGCAGACGTTCACGAACGAGCCGATCACGGCGCCGAGCGCGACGACAAAGAACCAGAGGACCGCGACCGGCATGCCGAGCCTCAACGCCCGAGGACCAGACCGCCGCGATAAAGGACCTGCCCCGTCTCCGCGTCGTACGAGTAGTCGCGCTCCTCGGGATCCCGCGGCAGGGCCGGCAGAAGGCCGGCCTGGACGATTTCCTGCAGGCGGCGCGGGGGACGGCCCTCGCGGGCGTGGAACCGGGAGACGGCGTCCCTCAGATCGGCGAGGTCGACGTCGACCTTCAGGTCGTGGGCGTGATTCCAGGCGACGTTGCGCACGTAGGGATCGTCGGTGGTCCGGTAGATCTCAAGCCATTCCCCGAGGGACGTTCTCTTGTCGCCGGCGCGGTTGAACATCTCGGCGTGCAGCCTCCTGACGAGAGGATGGACGTCCGGGATGGCCAGCGCCTTCTCGAAGTAGGCGGCCGCCCGCTGGTAGTCGTGCAGGTCGTTGTAGCACAGGAACCCCGCCTCGAACGGCACGATCCACTTGTCGGGATTGGCCCTCACTCCCTTGTCCAGAAGCCGCAGCGCCATCTCCGGGTCGCGTCCCTCGGTCGTCATGATGAGCGCTCCGACGAAGTAGGGGTCGAGATAGTGGGGATCGAGCTCGGTGATCACCTGCTCGTAGATGCGCTCGAGGTACTCGTAACGGTCCTTGATCGCATAGTTGCCATAGTACTGGATCGACCAGAGGTAGAGCACGTCCGCGAGCAGGCCGTCGAACCCCAGCGCCACCACCTTGAGATACTTCCCCGAGGGAAGATAGAGGAGAGGATGGATGTCGCGGCCGCTCTTCCCCGCTTCGATCCGGCCCTGAACGAGGAGGGCCAGGAGGAGACAGGCGAGACCGCACAGCGCCATCAGCGAGCGCCGTCGGCGCGTCGGCCCAGGGGTCGTCATTTATTGCAGTTCCTTGCGCTCGAAGGCGGCGCAGGCCGTCCACAGGATCGCCGAGCCGTACAGCACCAGATAGAGCGCCGCCCAGAGGAGGCGCTCCGGTGCCACCGTCAGCCCGTTCACCACCTCGCTCTTGATGTCGAAATTCCCCAGGTTCGGAAGCAGGTAGTACAGGGCACGGCAGAGCGTTCTGCCGGTCTCGGTCGTCAGTCGGGCCGACAGCAGGTCGAGGCTCCACAGGAGGTGCCCGACCACGTACAGCGCCAGGGTCATCACGCTCGACAGGATCGGCGTGGACAGGCAGGAGAACAGGACGGCGAGCGCGGTGATGAGCAGGAACTGGAAGAACAGGAGAAGCACGGCGGCGCAGAGCCGCGCGTCGAACATCCCCTTGAGCAGCAGGACCACGAAGAACCAGGCCGTCATCACGCTGGTGTTCACCAGCAGGGTCAGCGACAATCCGGCGTACTTCCCGAGGATGAATTCGAAGCGGTGCACCGGCTTCGCCAGGATGGTGTACACCGTCCGCCTCTCGATCTCGCGGCTCACCAGTCCGATTCCGATGAACACCGCGGTCAGCACACCGAAGACGTCGATCGAGGCCAGGCCGAAATCCTTCACGATCTTTTCCTCGCTGCCGACCGTCAGGAGCGACAGGATCTGGGCGAAGGAGATCATGGCGACGGCGAAGACCAGGAGCAGGTAGAGGATGCGGTGCCGTATCGCCTCGCGGAAGGTGTTGAGGGCGATGGCGCTAACCCGCGTGAGCATGATCTCCGTCCGCCCGGACCGGCGAGGCCGACGCGCACGCCTCCCGGATGAACAGGTCCTCGAGCGACTGCCGCGCCGGCGTGACCGACAGCAGCGTGGCGCCATGACCGCTCAGCATCGACAGGAGCCGGCGCAGGTCGCCCTGCGAGTCGACCCGGACCAGGATGTGATCCTGCCGGCGCGAAACGACGCGCCCGCACGGCAGGCTCTCCTCCTGAGCACCCCGCACCGCGACCTCCCAGTACGGCACCTCCTGCGACACCAGCTCGTCGATCGTTCCCACCGCTTTCAGCGAGCCCTTCACCAGGAGTCCGACGCGGTCGCAGATCATCTCGGTGTCCGACAGGATGTGGGTGGAGAAGAAGACGGTCCGGCCGCGGGCCTTCAGGTCGAGGATGATGTCGCGCACCTCGCGGCGGCCGATCGGGTCCAGGCCTGACATCGGCTCGTCGAGCACCACGAACTCCGGATCGTTGATGAGCGCCTGCGCCAGCCCGATGCGCTGCAGCATGCCCTTCGAATAGAGGCGCAGCTGCCTGTCGCCGCGGTTGGCCAGGCCGACGCGCTCCAGGAGATCGCGGACGCGCCGGCGCCGCGCGGCGGCCGGCAGCCCGAACAGGCGCGCGTGGAAGTCCAGGAACTCCTCGCCGGTCAGGTAGTCGTAGAAGTACGGGTTCTCCGGGAGGAAGCCGACCCGCCGGCGAAGCGCGACCCGCGAGATCTCCTCACCGAACAGGCGCACGACGCCCGTGTCGGGAAAGATCAGCCCCAGCGCCAGCTTGATCATGGTGGTCTTGCCCGCCCCGTTGGTGCCGATGGCGCCGAAAATCTCCCCCTCCCGGATCGACAGGCTCAGGCCGCGCAGGATCCAGTACTTGCGAATCGACAGGTGGGACCTGTAGCTCTTGTGGATGTCCAGGAGCTCGAGGACCGGCATGGCTGACCTCAGCGGGCAAGGTGCGCTCGACCCTGCTCAATATAGTGATCGCGCGCCGCTTTTCAAGTGATTGCGTTTTCAACAACTTGTAATGAAAGGCGCGTCCGAGGCGAACGACCCTCGCCCCACCGCCCCCGAGCGCTCATCATTATTAATAGGAGTCGGCCGCTGCGAAGACGCCCCCGGCTCGCTCCTTCCCTCTTCCATCAGCTCCAGGTACAGCCTCTCCTGGTCGCGCACCATCGCGTCGATATCGAATTCCGCGAGGATCGACCGGGCCCTCTCGGTCAGGGCGCGGGCGTAGGACCGATCATGAAGCAGGCGCGCCACTCCCGCCGCCAGGCCCTCGACGTCGCCGGGTGACCGCACGATTCCCGTCCTCCCGTCCCGTAGGATTTCGGACGTCCCGTCGACCGACGTCGCCACGATCGGGACCCCCGAGGCGATCGCCTCGGGAAGCACGCGCGGCAGGCCCTCCCAGAGCGAGGTATGAAGGAGCACGTCCAGGGAGGCCATCACCTCCGGCACATCGCGCCTCCATCCCAGGAGCCGCAGATGCCCGTTCAGACCGAGTTCGGCGGCGCGCCTTTCGACGTCCGCCCGAAGCTCGCCGTCTCCGGCGACCAGGAACGTCGCTCCCGGGATGTCCCTGAGGACGCGGGCCGCGACCTCGAGAAACGTGAGAGGTGCCTTTTGCGGCTTCAGGCAGGCGATCATTCCGACGAGCGGGGCGTCCTCGGGAAGCCCCAGCTCCCGCCGCAATCCGTCGCGCCCTCCGCGGGACGTGCTCCTGGCGGCGGCCTCGAACGCGGCCAGCGGGACACCGCTGCGGATGAGCGTGACGCGCTCGGGCGCGAACAGCCCGAGGGCGACTCCCTGCTCGATGTTGGCGCGCGACACGGCGATGAGGCGGTCGGTCAGTCGGGACGCCAGACGCTCGAGTGCGATGAACGTCCCGCGCGCGAGCACCGTGCGGGTCGCGTTGAAACCGTAGCCGTGAATCGTGTGCACCACCCTGGGAACGCGCGCCAGGCGCGCCGCCAGGCGCCCAAGGATCCCGGCCTTCGACGAGTGCGTGTGCACGATGTCGGGACGCTCCCGCCGAAAAATCCGAACCAGGGCGGCGAGGGCGGCGAGATCAAGCACAAGGCTCACGCGACGCTTGAGCGACGGCACGAAATGGATCGGCAGACCGAGCTTCCGGGCGTCGTCGTCCAGGAGACCGCCCGGTCCCGCGACCAGGCTCGGCCGAAACCGCTCGCCGAGGTGCGACACGGTGTAGAGGGTGTTCTCCTGCGCGCCGCCGAGCTCCAGGAGCGTGATCACGTGGCAGACGTGGACGGGTCGTGGCATCAGGCCGCCTTGCTCCTCGCCTGCCTGCGCCGCGATCGCAGCCAGAGCTCCAGGACCAGAAGCGTCCAGATCATCTCGTCGTAGTTACGCTGACCCATCCGGTGGATCTTCAGGACCGCTCCCACCGAATCGGCCCTGAGATACGTCCTCGACACGGCCTCCGGACCGAGCAGGAGATCGTGCGCCGGCTCGCGCAGGCCGCCGCGGAACCAGTGATCGATCGGCAGCCCGAACCCGCTCTTGGGCCCGCGGCGGACGCTCTCCGGAACGCGGCCCTTGTAGGCGCGCCTCAGGAACCATTTCCCGCTCTTTCCCCTCACTTTCCAGGTCGCGGGAAGTGCCGAGGCGAACTCGACGACGCGATGATCGAGAAAGGGGCTCCTGAGCTCCAGCCCGAACGCCATCGACGTGATGTCGGCCTTGAATAGAAGGTCGTCCGGAAGGTAATGCAGGAAATCGGCGCGCAACACCCGGTCGATGAGATGCGGCGAACCCCAGTCGTTCGGGATCGTGCCGAGGGCCCTTATCGCGTCGATGCCCGCGACGCGGGTCGCGAATTCCGGCTGGTACAGCCGCATGATCCGCCGCGCTCCCGGATTGGCCATCCACAGGGCGTTGCGCTCGCGCGCCGGCAGCTCCCAGCCTTCGAGGAACCTCCGGATGCGCCCCGGATAGTTGCGCCGGTTCTTCTCCGAGGACAGCGCTTCGAGAAGGGCGAAGAAGGGGGTGCGCGAGACGATGCCGGGCAGCCAGCCGAAGCGGTCCGCCAGGAGGTGGGCGCGGTAACGGTCGTAGCCGCCGAAATTCTCGTCGCCTCCGTCTCCGACCAGGCCGACCTTGACGTGCCGCGACACCTCCCGCGCCAGAATCCACGACGGCACGACCGACGGATCGGCGAACGGCACCTGCATGTGGTCGACGATCGCCGCGAGCGTGTCGAGGGGGTTCTCCTGGATCGGGATCTCTTCCAGCGACAGGCCGAACGTCTCGGCGGCGGCGCGGGCGCGCGGCAGCTCGTCGTAGTCCGATTCCGAGAAGGTGACCGTGTAGGCGCGAAAGCGGCCGGCGTGGTTGCGTCTCACGTGGTAGGCCACGGCGGCGGAATCGAGCCCGCCGGAGAGGAGGAGCGCCATGGGCACGTCGCTCCGCAGGCGCATCTTCACCGCGTCGTCCATCAGGATCCGGTAGCGCTCCTCCGCTTCGCCCGGCGACCTCCCGGGCGCCGACGCGACCTCCGGCAGCGACCAGTAGCGCTCCATCCGGACCCTGCCGTTCTCGTAGAACAGGACGTGTGCCGGCGGCACCTGCAGGATCGAGGCGAAGGCCGTCCGGGGGTTCGGAATGAAGCGCAGGGCCAGAACGTGATGGATCGCCTCCGGGTCGGGCTCCGGCGAGAAGCCGGGCTCCGCGAGGAGGCCGCCGATCTCGGAGGCGAAACGCAGGCCGTCCCCTTCCATGCGATAGACGAGCGGCTTCACTCCCATCCGGTCGCGCGCCAGGAGGAGCGTGCGCTTGCGTCCGTCCCACAGCGCCATGGCGAACATGCCGACGAGCCGGCGCAGGAAATCGGGGCCGTGGGCCAGATAGAGCTGCAGCAGCACTTCCGTGTCTCCCGTCGACCGGAAGCGGATGCCGCGTCGCTTCATCTCCTCGCGCAGCTCGACATGGTTGTAGATCTCCCCGTTCCATGCCAGGACGACCTGACCGTCCGCTCCGAGCATCGGCATGTGACCGGCCGGAGACAGATCGAGGATCGCCAGCCGCCGGCTGGCCAGGCCGATCCCCGGGGCGATGTGCTCGCCCGAATCGTCCGGCCCGCGGTGCGCCAGCGCCTCGGACATGGCGCGCAGCGCCTCCGGGTCCGGACGTCTCGAATCGGCGTACGCGATGCCGGCCAGGCCGCACATGCTAGAGCCCCCTCCGCAGACCGCTCATGGCGCGGCCCTCAGCGCCAGGCCCCGCCCGAGGGACTCCATGAGGCGCCGCGCCAGCTCCATGCCGGCCTTGATCGCCCCTTCCATGGAGGAGTACTCCCACGATCCGAACCGGCCGGCCGAGACGATTCCCGCATCGTTGAGGGCGCGATGCGCCGCCGGAAGGTTCTCGGCGCGGAAGCGGTCGTAGATGACGTAGGCCGGATCGAGGACCGACACGCGGCGGTAGACCACGCGGTCGCCGTTCCACAGAATTCCAACCCGGCGCAGATCCGCGACGGCGCGCTCCGTGACCTCCTGCTCGTCGAACGGCTCGTCGCGCAGGAGCGACCGCTCGACGTAGAGCGACGAGCAGCCGCGCGGCGCCAGCCCGTCCGACAGGTTCGAGGGAAACCCGACGCGGTAGAAGGAATACTCGCCTTCGGGAAAATAGATCCAGTGCGCGCCCGAAATCCCCGACCGGTCGACGCCCAGGCTCAGGTTCAGGACCCGCACGGCGCGCAGCCGCTCCCCGATGCGCGGCAGGTCCGCGGAGAGACCGCGCGTGATGCGCAGAAGCGTGTCGAGCGGTATGGTCGAGACGAGCCTCTCGTACCGCACGACCCTGCCGCCGGACAGATGCACCGTCCGCTCGGCGGCGTCCACCGTAGCGACCGTCTCGTTCAGCCACACCTCGGCCCCCTTGCGCGCCAGCGCCTCCGGCAGCACGCTGATGCCGCCGCGCCGGGGGTACAGGAACGTCGGGTTGTATCCGAGCCCGCGGACGGTGGCGCCGAAGGCGCCGTCGAGAATCTCCCGGAGCGTCGGTCGCGGGATCGACCAGGACACCCAGCCGCATTCGATGTCGTCCAGATCGGCGCGCCACAGCTTGGCGTTGTACGGCAGGAGAAAATGCCTGGCGATGCCGGAGCCGAAGGTGCGCTCGGCCCACTCGCGGAAGCCGATGCTCCCGAGGTCCGGCTCCCCCTCGCGCGCCCTGCGCACTTCGGCCTCGACGAACCCGCTGACGCAGTCCTTCACGACGTCGAGAGGCAGGCCGTGCAGGTTCGCCTGGAACGGGTAGGGCGTGAACACGCCGCTGGAGTAGACGAGCGCCCGCCTCTCGTGGCGCGCGAAGGTCCGCGGCAGAAGCGCCTCGACGAGAGATACGACATGCGGATCGCGCAGGTGCAGCAGATGGCCGGTGCAATCAAAGGTGAAGCCGTCCTCGTTGTGCGTCCGCGCCAGGCCGCCGACCTTACCCTCGCGCTCGATGACGAGCGAGGGGACGCCGAGGTGGTACGCCGCCGACAGGCCCGTCAGCCCCGCCCCCAGGACGACCACCGGATACTCGGCGCTCATGCCCCGACCTCCACGGACACTCTCCTCCTCCTTCTCACAGCGACATGTCGATACGGCGCAGGAGCAGGCCGACCAGGAGGGCTATCGTGGCCGTGACCGCGAGCAGGACGATCGCGACCCTGGTCGTGGACAGCATCATCACGATCGCCAGGCCCCCGAGGAGAGCCGTCGCGCCCCAGGAGCCGAGCACCGTCTGCCGGGTGGTCAGCCGCCATTTCCGCAGACGCAGTGCGAAGTGGTCCGGGCTCCCCAGGAACACCGGAAGCCCGCGCCGATGGCGCACGTACATGACGAACAGCATGTCGAACAACGGCACGCCGAGGATGATCACCGGCGCGAGCGAGGCCACCAGGTTCTGACGCGTGTAGGAGTTGTTCATCGACAGCGCCCCGAGCATCAGCCCGACGAACATGCTGCCCGTGTCCCCCATGTAGATCCGGGCCGGCTCGAAGTTGAAGCGCAGGAAACCGCACAGCGCCCCGCACAGCGCCGCGAGCAGGATGGCGTAGGTCGGCCGGCCGTTCACCGCGGCGATCAGGAACAGGACGAAGCTCGCCACGGCGGCCACACCGGCCGCCAGCCCGTCCATGATGTCGATCAGGTTGAACGCGTTGACGATCGCGAGAAGCCACAGGAACGACAGCAGGACCGCCAGCCAGGGCGGCAAAAAGCCCAGCTTGATGTAGACCGAGGCGTTCATCAAGGTCAGCACGGCGACCACCTGTCCGGCCAGCTTGATCCCCGGCGTGAGGACTCCCAGATCGTCGATCAGCCCCAGGATCAGGACGATGGCGCCGGCCAGGAGCATCCCCAGGACCTCGGTCGAATCGAAACGCAGGGTGACCGTCAGGGCCAGCAGGAACGACAGATAGATCGCCAGCCCTCCCAGGTACGCGACCGGCTGGGCATGTTTCTTCAACCGGCCGTCCGGCCGATCGACGATCCCGAAGCGCAGCGCTCCGGCCCTCATCAGGGGCGTGGTGTAGAGCGAGATCACCAGAGCCAGGGCGAACGCCACACCGCAGTTGATCAGCCACCCGATCACCCCTCGCTCCGCTTCGCGCCGGCCAGGGCGAGGTCGAGCGCCCCGGGTCCCTGGCCCAGAAGCTCGCCGTACAGCTCCTCGATCTCGCGCACCAGTCGTTCGATTTCGAATTCCGATCGGACCCGATCCATGCCGGCCCGGCTCATCTGCTCCGCGCGCTGGCGGTTGCGCAGGATCTGGGCGCAGGCGGCGGCCAGGGCCGGCGCGTCGCCGGGACGGACGAGCAGCCCCGTGACGCCGTCCTCGACGACCTCCGGGATGCCGCCGACGCGGCTGGCCACGATCGGCGTGCCGACCGCCATGGCCTCGAGCAGGGTGATCCCGAATCCCTCCCACAGGGACGGCAGCACGAACAGATCGAACGCCCGCATCACCTCGGAG
Organism: Candidatus Polarisedimenticolia bacterium; assembly: GCA_035260145.1. Lineage (GTDB taxonomy): Bacteria > Acidobacteriota > Polarisedimenticolia > Gp22-AA2 > Gp22-AA2 > Gp22-AA3. Next base: position 9,176 of record DATFVU010000301.1, read on the forward strand.
ACGTCCCGCCGGAGCCCGGGGAACACCGTGCAATGGCTGACCCCCTCGCGCGCGGCCCGCTCCTCCAGGCCCGACCGGGCAGGCCCGTCGCCTACGATCGCGAACCGGACGCGCGGCAGCTCGCGCGTCAGCAGGCGGGCGGCCGCCAGAAAGACCGCGAGGCCTTTCTTCGGCTCGTCCAGGCGTCCCAGGGTCCCCACGAGGAGGTCGTCCGTCGAGGCCCCCAGGTCGCGGCGAACCCGCTCCCGCGCGGCGGCGTCGGGGGCCGCGTCCGGAATCTCGATGGCGTTGCGCAGGGTGCGCACGCGACCGGGCCGCATCCCGAACATCGCCAGGGCCTCGCGCCGCACCGCCTCGGAGCACGTGGTAACGACGTCCGACAGGGGAGCCGTGATCCTCTCCGCCAGGCGGTGAGGCCAGCGCATCCAGCCGAACGTGTCGTGGTGTGTTGTGACCACCACCGGGACGGAGGCGAGCCGCCCGACGATGCGCGCCACGATGTTCGCCCAGAACAGATGAGCCCGGATGATCTGGATGCGATCGCGCTTCAGGACCGAAAGCAGCCTTCCCATGGCCTTCAGGTCCCACTTCCGGCGCGCACCGAGCGCCAGGGCGCGGACGCCGCGCGCCTCCAGCTCGTCCCCCAGGAGCCCCCAGCCCTTGAGGCACGCGACCGTGACCTCGAAGCCATCCCGCTGCAGGCGCGGTGCCGTGGTCAGGATTAGTTGCTCGGCACCCCCCACCGAAAAGCCGATGGTCAGGATGAGGACGCGCGGCCGGCCGCCGCGCGCGGCGGGGAGTGCTCCGGCGTCCCCCGCGCGGGGCCTCGGTGCGGGCATGGGGAGGCGGGCGTTCATCGCTTCCTCTTCAGGATGTCGCGGTACAGCGCGTCGACCTTCGCCGCGGCCGCCTGCAGGGAGTGCCGCTCGCGCACGCGGCGCGCCGCCGCCTCCCCGAGACGCCGGGCCTCGTCGCGGTCGCGCAGCAGGCGCTCGATGGCGGCGGCGAGCGCCATGGGATTCTCGGGCGCGACCAGGAGGCCGGTTGCGCCGTCCTCGACCAGCTCAGGGATCCCGCCGACCCGGCTGGCGACGATCGGCAGGCCGGCCGCCATCGCTTCCAGCAGGCTGATCCCGAACCCCTCGTAGATCGACGGCTGGACGAACAGATCGATGGCCCCCAGCAGGGCCGGCACGTCCCTGCGAAAACCGAGGAAGGCCACGCGCTCCGCGATCCCCAGGCGGCGGGATTCCTCCTCCAGCTCCGCGCGGGACGGCCCGTCCCCCGCGATCACCAGTCCCGCGTGCGGAAACGCCGCGAAAAGACCCGGCAGGGCCTTCAACAGGAGGCCGTGCCCCTTTTCGGCCGACAGCCGGCCCACGGCCCCGAGGAGCGGGTCGAACGGCGGCAGTCCCGGCATGCGCCGCTCCAGAGGCCGGGAGGCGGGCGCAAACCCCGCGTCGATCCCGTGGCCGATGACGACCATCTTCCGTCGCGACAGGCGCTCGGCGCCCTCGAGGAACGCGGCCTGCGCCTCCGACACGACGATCACCGCGTCCTCCATCGCGTAGGCGAGGCGCTCCATGAGCAGGAACGGGTAACGCTTCCAGGTCCGCCGCGTACGAAACTCGTCCGGGGCGTGCTTGCTCGAGACCACGCAGCGGGCCCCGCCCAGGCGGCCCGCCAAAGCACCGTAGAAGTCCGCCACGTCCATGTGCGTGTGCACGATTTCGAACCGCCCGCGCGCGACGTGGCGACTCAGACGCGCGAGACAGGCCGGATCGAACTTGGCGCGCATGCCCATCGGCACCGCCTCGACCCCCGCGGCGCGGAAGTCCTCCACCAGCGCCGGCTCGCCACGCAGCCAGGCGACCCCCAGGTGATAACGCGCGAAGTTCATCGCGGAGATGAGACGCAGGACGGAGATCTCCGTGCCGCCCGGCAGGAGGGTCGCCAGGACGTGCAGGACGCGGAGCCGCGGCTCCGACGCCCCGAGAGGCGACATCAGGGGCACGTTCTCCGCCGCCCGCATCGCACCCGCACTCACCGCGATCCTCCCGCAACCCGCGCGGCGGGCCTGCCCTCGAGCGCCGCGATCATCCCCAAGAGGACTTCGAAGCGGCTGTCCCAGCTGTTGCGACGCGCGAACTCCCGGCGCTCCGCCCGCGCGCTGCGGCCAGCGGCCCCCCGGCTTTCGAGGAGCGCATCCTCGAGGGCGCGCGCGAACGCTTTGGGCGTGCCGGCCAGGCGGATCGGCGCGCCCATCGCCACGGTCTCCTGCATCGGCGTCGCGACGACCGGCAGGCCCGCGGCGCAGTATTCGTACACCTTCAACGGATGGATCGCGTGCGTCATCGCATCCAGCACGAAAGGGACGATTCCGGCGTCGGATGCCCTGAAATAGGCCGGCAGCTCCGCGTACGGCCGCGGCCCGAGCGCATGCACGTTGGGCAGGCCGCGAAGCGGCCCCAGGCGCGTGCGCAGAGGACCGATGAGCAGGAAGGTCCAGCCGGGGAGACGGCGCGCCGTGTCCGCCAGGAGATCGACGTCGAGCCAGCGCTCGATCGCCCCGGCGTAGACGGCCCGGGGCCGGGACAGGCCGCGCAAATCATCCGGCTCGGCGGCCGCCTCGACGTCGAACGCACCCGGATCGCAGGCGTTCGGGAGATGCAGGACGCGGCGCGCGTTCATCTCTCTGGCGCGCACGGCGAGGCTCTGCGCGGTCGCCAGGACGAGATCGACCCGCCCGCACACTTCCCGCTCGAGCGCGGCGAAGGTGCGCGGCGTATCCGTGAAGGCGGCGGTGTCGTCGCTCATGCGATAGATCGCGATGTCGTGCGGCACCTCCTCGAGCAACGCCAGGAACGGGCTGCCGGTGGACAGCCACAGGATGTCCACGCGCTCGAAACCGGCGCGGCCAAGGACCTTGCGCAGGCGGGGCACGGTGGCGCGCAGGGTGAGGCGATGCATGAACGGGCGATCGAAGAGCGGATACGGACGATAGGGCAGAAGGGACATGGGGGCGTAGGCGAACATGCGCCCCTCGCGAGAGACCTCCCCGCCGCGCCGCCAGAGTCGGAGCCGCCTGCGTGTCTCGTCGTTGGTCTTCAGGAAGTTCACCGGGGACAGCGGCCCCACGCACCACGCGAGGTCCGCGCCCTGGCGCAGGAAACGCTCCGCGTAGTGATGGCCGCCCACCCGGATGGCGGCGCCCGGCGCGAACGCCTCCCACATCAGGACTCTCATCGTTCCCCCCGCACCGCCCGCGCCAGGGCGAAGGTCGCCCGCATGGCTGCCTCGATCTCCGGAAGCGTCACGACCTCGCTCGGCTCGCCCCGCAGGGCGCGGCCGATCTCCTCCCACTGGCGCGCGAACCCCTTGTCCTGCCGGCCCAGGTCGAGCGAGCCGCCCGTGGGTCCGGAGACGCCCAGGCGGGTGAAGTCGTCCAGCGCCAGCACAGCACCCCCCTTGAAGATTTCCAGGCGCTCCTTCGGCAGCTCCGGGCTTCCCAGCCCCGTGTACGCCAGGAGGGCGCGCGAGCCGCCCGACAGCTCCAGGATCGCCGCGAACGAATCCCCCTGGACCACGCGGGATCCGTCCGACGGCAGGGCGCTCGCCTGCGTCGAGAGGAGCGCTTCGCCGGACAGATGCAGGATCAGATCGAGGAAATGGCAGCATTCCCCCACGATGCGGCCGCCTCCCTGCGCGGGGTCGTGGAGCCAGTGATCGGGCGGAAGCGGCCCCGCGTTGACCCGGTACACCAGGAGGGCCGGCCCCTGAAGCCTGGCCAGGACCTCGCGGGCCCTTCGCACGACGGCGCTGTAGCGCCGGTTGAAGCCGACGGCCAGGAGCCGCCGGGATCGGCGGGCCTGCTGCAGGAGCGGGTCGATCTCGACTTCGTCCAGACAGAGCGGCTTTTCCACGAGGACGTGCTTCCCGGCGCGCAGGGCCAGAAGCGCCTGAGCCGCATGCAGGTGGTGGCGCGTCCCGACCAGAACCAGGTCGATCGAATCGTCCCCCAGAATCTCCGTCAGGTCGGTCGTGGCGCGCGCGGCGCCGAAGCGACGGGCCGTGTCCCTCGCGTTCAGGGGGGACGCCGTCGCGATACCGCGCACGGTGAAGCCGCGCGCCCGCCGCAGCGCGGGCAGGTGCACCGACTTCACGAACGACCCCGCGCCGCAGACACCCACCCCCACGTCGCGCGATCGGTCCGCGATCGGATCGAACGGGACCTCCCGCCGGACGGGCGCCTCCGTGCGCGACGCCCCCGCGGCGGCGCCCGGCCGCTCTTCCGCCGCGGCGTAGCGCAGGAGGACGCCGATCGGCCGGTGCTCCCCGCCGTCGGCCTCGATCGCCTCGTAGGCCGAGGCGGCCTGTCCTATGGGGACGACGCGATCGATGAGGGCGCGCAGCGCGATCCGTCCCTCGCGCACCAGGTCCAGGAACGACTCCATGTTGCGGTTGAGCGTGAACCGGACGTACGGCGCCGGATAGTCGATCCCCTTGTCTTCGTAGGACGGGTCATAGCGCCCGGGACCGTAGGAGGTGCTGATGAGAAGATCGAGCTCCTTCTCGTACAGAAGCGCCCGATCGAGATCGAGCCGGACATCGCCGACGATCACCACGCGACCCTTCCTGCGGCACAGGCGCATCGCCAGGTTGGCCGCCTCGGCCGCCGGTGAATGGGCGCACACCACGACCGCGTCGGCGAGCAGGCCGCGCGTGACGCGCGTCACCTCCTCGCGCGGGTCGCGCGCCCCGAAGTCATAGGCCTCGAAACCCATGTCCCGGGCCCGCGCCGCCCGATCCGGATCGACGTCGAACGCGATCACCCGGGCCCCGCCGACCCGCAGCAGCTGGGCCGTCAACGCGCCGATGATTCCGAGTCCCAGGACGGCGGCGCACTCCCCTATCTGGATACCCGAACGCCGCACCCCCTGCAGCGCCACCGAGCCGAGGGTCGTGAAGGCTGCCTCGTCGAGAGGCACGCCCGGAGGCACCGCCACCGCGAGATTGCGCGGCACCGAGATCCACTCCGCGTGCGAGGCGCGACCGGCGCCGGCGCAGGCCACCGCCTGGCCCGGCGGCAGATCGAAGACCCCCGGCCCCGCCGCCTGCACGAGACCGCTCGCGGAGTAGCCCGGGGCGACCGCCCGGGGCTCCGTCGCGCTGCGAAGCCGATCCCACACCGCCCCCGGCCCCTCCCGGCGCAGAACGTCGAAAGCCCGCCCGAGCGAGGCCGGGTCCTTCGCGCGACCCAGAAGGGACGCCTCGTCGGTGGAGCGAAGGGCGGCCCTCTCCGTCCCGGCGCTCAGGACCGAGTAGGCGGTGCGCACCAGGACCGCGCCCGGCTCGACCGAGGGGGCCGGAACCTCCTCCAGGACCGCCTTGCCGTCTCTCAGCAGGACCTGTTTCATGACGACTCCCTCGACCGGGCAGGACCCCTGCGGCTCGCCGCGATGGCGAACCGGCCGATCACCGGCAGCTTGCCGCTCCAGTCGTAGCGCAGCACCGTGGACCGCTCGAGACGACCGTAGCCGGGCGAATGCATCCCCTCCTCCAGAACGGCGCGCGTCCCCTCGGGGAGGAGGATCGGCTCGATGCTGAAATCCACCTCGCCGGAGCTGAAGCCGGCCGCGGGCGCGGCAGCGTCGGCCGGCCGGGAGCGCGGCGTCAGATGAAAGAACCATTCGACGCGGTGATGGTCCCGCCCCTCGAGACGATCCTCGATGACGAATCGTCGCGTCCTCTTGTTCAGGAGGACGATGCGGCGATGCACCACCGGGTCCGCGAGGCGCGCGTAGCCGTGATGCTCCGCCTCGACGAGATCGAAGCCGGCTCTCGACTCGAACCGGGCGACGCGCGGCCGATCCATTCCCGGCAGCGCGAAGGGCTCGCCGGGAATCGGATTGATCTCCTGCCCGTCGACGCGCACGGTGTTGTGAAAGGCGGTCGAGCGGAACCGGTCCCGAAGCTCGAGATCGGGCGTGTAGCAGCCGGTGCCGGGATCGACGATCAGATCGCGGCCGCAGGCCTGGATCTCCACCGACAGGGTGTCGTTGTGGGCGTGGGCTCCGCGCCCCTCCAGGCCGACCGGCCCGGCGTCGACGAACGCGTATAGATCCTCGTGACGCAGAACCACGCTTCCCGCGGCCGGGAAGTGGCGACCGGTGACCGTCACGCGCGGCGCCGCGGCGGCGCCCTCGACCCGCCTCACGCATGTCTCCCCGAACAGCCAGAACGCCTCCTCCCAGCGCTCACCCGCCAGGGCGAACAGCGCGTCGTCCTCGAACAGGCAGCCGGCGACCGCCAGCAGGTGGCGGTGATCGCGGCGGTCCGCGTCGTGCTCCCCCAGAATCTGCAGCCGTCCGTCGTCGTTGTCGCCGATCTGCGGCGCCAGCCCGTCCGGCTTGAGGTAGTGGGCCGTGTACTCGACCATGAGCCGGGCGCGGTGCCGCAGCGCCGGCAGCCGGAAGCCCGAGCGCTCCAGGAGCAGGAGGGAGACGAGCGCCATCTCGGTCGTCAAACGGTGGTACGACGTCGAGGCCTCGAAGCCGACTCCGTCCGTGTAGGTCTGGCGCTCGCCCTCCCGCGCGATCTCCGTCAGCGCCATCCCCTTCCAGGCATCGGCCTCGGGCGCGCCGCGGAACAGCACCCCCAGGAACAGCAGACCGACCAGGTCGGCGAAATAGTGATTGCCGACGGCGGGCGGCCCGTTCTCCAGGTTGGCGGCGATGAACCGTCCGTGCATGAACAGGGAGCGCAGGAAGGCGGACGCGAACGGACGATCCGCCAGGATCTCGGGCCGGAAGAACGCGTAGGCCCACACCCAGTTCACCGCCCGGATGGCGACGTCCATCGTGCAGGTCCAGTTCACTCCCTGCCCCGGTCGATTCATGGCGATCCAGTCCAGAAGCTGCGAGCGGACCTCGTCGAAATAGCGGCGCTCCCCCGTGAGCCAGAGCGCCTGGCCGAGGACCGGCAGGTGCTGGAAGCGCGACAGCTCCCACGGCACCTTGACGTCCGCGCCCTTGCCGAAGTCCGCCTCGAGTCCGGCCTTGAGATCGGC
>DATFVU010000302.1:0-5668 GCA_035260145.1 Candidatus Polarisedimenticolia bacterium
CCGACAGACATCGCGACGTCCAGTGCTTGTCGACCGTGCGCTCCACGGCGCGCGGCGAGTTGACGACCGGGATGCCCCGATCGTGGATGACGTGCAGGGCGTCGACACGAAAAACGATCTGGTCGAGGGAGCCGGGCGGGATGAATCGGACCAGGAGGGCGTCGAGGGCCTCGAGGTCGACGCCGGCCGTCCCGATCGCGCCTCCCGCCGGGCGCGGCGCTTCCTCCCCGGCGGCTCCCTCACGGCCGACGGAGCGGGCGGGGACGCGTCCGGCCAATCGCGTCGCGGGGCAGGCGACCGCCTCGCACCCCATCCCCAGAAGCGCCCGGGCGAGCGCCTGAACGTGCCAGCGATCCCCCGTGGCGAGGATTCCGACGCGCGGCCTCGCGCTCACGGCTCGAGGCCGAACGACTGGAGAAGCATCTTTTCGACGACAGCACCAGAGGAGAAGACCCGCCCGGTGGCGGCGTTCACGACCGTCACCTGGGCCGGGCTGAACAGCATCGGATCGATGGCGTAGAAGTCGCCGCCGTGGGCCCGGAACAGCTCGTCGAAGGGGACGCCGAAATCCCTGGACGACGAGGAGGGCAGACGATCGATCACCGCCGCGATCGCCTCGTCGCCGGCGCGCGTCCACAGGGTGACGCGGGCGCCGTACAGGACCGCGTCGTTCGTCCGGCCGATGGCGCGCAGCGCGTCCGGATGTCCGGGAGCGACGGGACATGCTCCCGCTCCCGCCACGATCGATTCCAGGTCGAATCCGAGCTCCATCAGCTTGTGGAGGGCGGTCTCCACGGAACGGGCCGCGATCTGGATCGAGCCCGTGAGGCTCCCGGTCGAGGCGGCGATCAGAATCACCCGTTCCGGCGCGACCGCGCAGCGATCGGCCACGTGGGCGGCGACCTCCGCCCCCGGAAGAGTGCCCGCCTCGAGCAGGAGAACGGCGGAGTCGGCACGCGACCCGAGCGCATATCTCTGGAACAGCGGCTCGGCGGCCGCGAGCGAGCGCGTCGGCCCCGAGCCCATCGCGAAGAACTTGCCGACCTGGATCTTCTAGCCGGCGTACTGCGACGCCATGCAGGCCACGAGCGGCCGCTCGACGCTCACGCGCGCCTCGAGGATGCTGGCCCGGCCGAGCGGCGCCGGATCGACGGCGACGCGCCCCAGGCCGCCGAGGCAGCACTCGGCGTACAGACGCCCCGCCTCGATCGATCCGGGCGCGCGCACGCCGGCGTCGATCAACCGGGCGCCCCCCTGCAGCCGCGAGACGTCGACGCCGAGCCCCGCCGCGTCGGCCGCCAGAGCGTCCGCGAGGTTTTGTGCCCCGGCATGCATGCGCTCCAGGATCGCCTTCACGCCGTCACCGCCGGGACGAGGATCTCCCCCACGCCACCTCCCGACAGGTCCCCCACGTGCCTGACATAGGGCGCTCGCCGCGCCCGCGGCGGCACCGGAAATCCGATCGATTCCAGACCGTCGAAGAAGATCTCCAGGAAGGGGAAACGGAACGGGCCGGCCGATTCGAAGGTGGGGAGCAGGTCCATCCCGGAGAGACCCAGGATCGTGCCGCGCCGCAGCAGGGCCCCGGCTCCAGGCCCCGCGCGGCCGAAGACGAGAACGGTTCCGGCCAGCATGCCGCAGGCGGCTCCTTCCCCCAGGTCGCCGGCGACGGCGATGAGGCCCCGCCGCATGCGCATGGCGGCCAGGCGGCCGGCGTTCCCGCCGATCAGGATCGTTCCCCGGTTCATGCCGCGCGCGCTGCCCGGCGACGGGGCCGCGAGGTGGTCCCCGGCGTCGCCGCGGACGCGCAACAGACCGCCCTTCATGCCCTCGCCCGCGTAATCGCCCGCCGGTCCCTCGACGACCAGGGTGCCTCCGCGCATCCGCGCCCCGGCGCGCGGGCCGACGGCACCGCGCACCCGAAGGCTGCCTCGCGACATCGACTCCCCCACGCGCGCGAACGACGCGAGGTCCCCGTCCACCTCGATCGACTCGACTCCGTCGCCTGCGACCTCGAACAGCTCCCCGAGAGGAACGCGCGATCGGCCGACCTGGATCGGCTGCAGCTCGACCTCCCGGCGCGAAAGTCCCGCCAGACGATCGGGACAAAGACAGGAGGCGTCCACCGGTGCTTTCGGGGCCGCGCCCCGCGATTTCAGTCTCAGGCTCGTCGTCATGCCCGGGCTCGCGCCTCGATTCTACTTTGTGGGAGACGGTCCGGGACCGGAGGTCTCCCGGAACAGCGGGCGCAGATGAATCAGGTGCTTGCCGAGCTTCCCTCCGTAATTGCCGGCGCTGATGGAAACAACGCCGTCGCCGCACGCGGCGCTTACGCCGGCCGCCATGGCGCGCCGCACGTCGTCCGGCGACAGACCGTCGATGACGATCTCCAGCACGCTGGCCACGTCGTCGGGGAGAGCCGACGGCGTCGATCGGCGCAGCGTCGGACAGTAAGGAGTGTTGGTCGAGGCGATGAGCTTCCTGTACTTCGAGCCGACCTTGCTGCCGCTGCGCACGATGCCGCCGGGAAACGGCAGAATGACCGCCGGGATGCCTCGAATCGACTCGACCGCCCTCTCGGCCGCGGCCAGCGTCGCCTCGGGGGTCCGCCCCAGAATCAGGAAATTGCCGCCGGCCACGGCCTTGCGCACGCCGAAGCGATCCTCGACGACGAACTCGCCGTCCATGACCGGAATGCGCCAGAAGCGCCGGTCGCGCCTTTGAGACGGGTCCGCCAGCGCGGCGTCCAGGACCTTGCTCACCTGGTGGCCGTCGCCGAAAAAGCGCAGCAGAGAGCCGACCCGGACGGTCTCCTCGGACGGCAGGTCGTCGAAGCAGGCGGCGGTCGCCGCGGTCATGACGCACTGGCCGACGCGCCGCATCAACTGTTCCTTCAGGATCTCGGAGGAGCGGGCGAACACGAGAACCCGCACGCCCGGCCTGCCGTCCGGCGTGCGCGGAGGCGTGGGTCCCTCCGGTCCCGCCTCGCAGTCGCATCCGATGACCGAGGTCGCGAAGCCGGTCATGCTGCGCGCCGCGGTCAGCGCCCAGCGTTCGCTGTCGGCGGTGATGATGAGACGGGCCGCCCTCATCGTGAAGGCCTCGGCGTAGGTGTCCTCGATGAGCGTTCCTGCGATCCGCATTCCCGCATGCCTCCCGGCGGCCGCGCGCGGCGGTTCGGATGATACCCGACCGGCGGCACCGTCCCTAGGGATTCGTAGAATCGCTGGAGAGAGGGAAGTCCTCGAACGGCACGCTCGTCGTGGCCTCGAAACGGTCCCGGATCGACGCCTCGATGGCGCGCCGCGGGGCCCCCGCGGCCCGCGGCGGCGAGACGGTCAGCGTCCGGCCGCGCGTCTCCCGGACGATGGCGCCGTCGCGCGCCACGACCACGCCGCCCTTGATGACCGAGACGGGGTTCGCGAACATCGCCTCGACGTCCGCCGACGGGTTGTACAGGACCACGTCGGCGTCGGCCCCCGGCGCGAGATGTCCCTTGCTCGCGAGGCCGAGCGCCTTCGCCGGGCCGGCCCGCGTCAGGATCGCGATCTCCTCGAGCGAATACTCGCGCGACAGGCCCGGGAGGGACGAGCGCTCCTTGACGCGACCATGCACGCGCGCCAGGGCCTGGTCCCGAAACGACCGGTCCATCAACAATCGGATGACCGTTGGATACGACGTGAACGGGCCGCCGTTCGGGTGGTCGGTCGTCAGGAAGACCCTCCAGGGATCGCGCACCAGGAGGAACAGCTCCAGCCCGATGGCCCACTGCAGGGCGCTCACGAGGGCGCTCTCGCGGTAGACGAGCGGCACGACGCCGCAGCCGGTCTGCCCCTCGATGTCCAGGTTGAGCCACTTGCGTCGGGTGGCGCGATGCAGACGGTACAGGGCCGGCCCGTCGGCCGACACGCCGACCGCCGGCCCGAACATCACCTGTCCGACGTCCAAAGTCGTCCGCGGATGGGCGTCGAACCAGGCCGCCAGCTCGGCCGCCCGGCTGCGGAACCCCTTCATGGTGCGGCCGCCGTAGGCGTGGAACTGCACGTGCGTGAAGTGCGCCGGCAGGTCGCTCAAGGCCTCCATCGTGCGCAGCGACAGGGTGGCGTTCCCCGGCAGGCCCAGCCCGTTCATGTGAAGGTGCAGGGGATGCGGCAGCTCGAGATCGCGCACGGCGGCGGCCAGCGAGGTCACGATTCTCCGCGGGGTCAGGCCGGGGCCGAGTGTTGTGGCATCGAGATCCACTTCGGCCGGGACGTGCGGCGGGCCGGCCGGGTCGGCCGGTGCCACGGACGCGCCCGCGGTCCTTCCCTCGCGATGCGCGTGCGCGCCGCACTTCCAGGCCTCCACCCCTCCCGGATTGACGGCCTTCACGGCCCAGGCGCGCGTCGCCTCGATCATCCAGGCGACGTATTCCCTGAGATCGTCCGGCCGTCCCTCGCGGATCAGATCCAGGGCGACCGCGTCGTCGCCCAGGAGGACGAAGATCCCCTTGTCCACGATCGGGACGGCCTCGAGCTCGGCATGCGCCGCCCGCGCCCCGAGCGGCGCGACCGCGGCCTCCATCACCGTGGTGTACCCCAGCCGCGCGTAGCGGCGCCCGACCTCGGCGAGCGTCGGCAGACAGCGCCCGCCATCCTCGGGGCAGAGCAGCCGCGCCGCCCCGACGGCGGGCCCGGCGACATGCGTGTGCAGCTCGACGGCGCCGGCCATCACCACCAGGTTGCGCGCCTCGAGGACGGGGGCCGACGCGGGGAGCGACTCCACGATCCTCCCGTCGCGGATGCAGACGTCGCCGATCTCGCCGCGCCTGCCGGTGGGCGGATCGAATATCCGGCCGCCGCGAATGCGCAACGGGGCCGCGTCGGTCTGCTGGGCGGGACGTCGGGCCGGCACGGGCGCGTTTGTATCATCCGCCCGAGCGGACGGTCAATTCTCGAAGCCCGCTGAATCAGCGGTCGGTCAGGGACAGGGGAAGGGGTTCGGCTCGGGCGCGCCGGACGAATCGCGTCCGGGGATCGATTCGCCGCAGGACTCGAGGCGGGTCACGACGTAGAAGAACATCGACCCCGAGGGGGGAGGATCGCCGGTGTCGTCCGTGCTCGAGAGGCTGAGGTGCGACGCCAGGCAGGTCTGGTTGAACGACCAGGGCGATCCGGTCGATTTCGTTCCGCGATAGACGTTGTAGTTGCCGGGCGGATCGTTCCAGGATATGTGCGTCGCGCTGCCGTCGTCGGAAAGCGCGACCGAATCGTTCACCTCCGCACCCCCGATCAGCGTCCCACCGGTGCAGGCGCCGCCATTGCAGGTCTCTCCCGTGGTGCACGAATTGCCGTCGTCGCAGCCTTGGCCTGCGGCGATGATCGTCGCGGTCGTCAAGCCGGCCGGTGAGGCGCATCCCGCCACGGTCGCCGTGACCGAGTAGGTCCCGGACGCGGCTGTCGAGACGCCGGGGATGGTCGGGTTCTGCTGGCTGGAGCTGAAGCCGTTCGGCCCGGTCCAGGAATAGGTCGCGCCCGCGACGGTCGAGGCGGTGAGCTGCAGGGTGCCTCCGGCGCACAAGGGACCGCCGTTCGAGGCCGTCGGAGCCGCCGGCGCGGGGTTGATCGACAGGATTCCCGTCCCGACGGCGGTCTGGCCGTCCGGGTTGGTGATGGTCACATTCTTGGCG
>DATFVU010000303.1:0-4968 GCA_035260145.1 Candidatus Polarisedimenticolia bacterium
GCGAGAAAGAACAGAATGTCGTACTGCAGGGGGTCGGTGTCCTGGAACTCGTCGACCAGAATGACGCGGTGGCGCGCGCCCAGAGCATGGCGCGTCGCCGGATCATTCGCCAGGAGCTCCCGGGTGAGGCGCAACAGGCCATCGAACGACACGAAGCCGGCCGCGAGGAGGCGCTCGCGCGCCCGCAGCGCCAGGGGGGCGGCGGCGCGCGTGATGTCCGAAATGGCTTCCTCGTCCACGCGCGACAGAGCCGCGACAAGCCTTTTCGCCTGCGCCGCCGTCGCCTCGACCTCCCCGGCGTCGCAGCCGCTGAGGCGCTGACCGGGCGTCGGCGTCTTCTTCAGATAGTCCGCGAGAGTCCACTCGTCTTCGATGGCCGCGAGGGCGCCGGGGCCGCGCTCGAGGACGCCGTCGAGGTAATGCACCGACAGATTCAGGAAGTGCTCCATGTTCGGGTTCAGCCCGTGCGCCCGCCGGAGAAGGTCGCCGATCGCCGTCAGAAGCGGCCCGATCACGTCTCCGAGCAGGGCGCGTCGCAACCCTTGAGCGCCGGCCGCCGGCTCCGCCGCTTCGCCCGGCAGCCGGAACGAGGCCAGGGCGGCCGCGAGAGAGGCGACGCCAACGAGCGCCCCGGGAACAGCCAGAGCGCTGCGCCAGACCGCGGCGCGCGGCGCCCCCGGCCCCAGCTCCTCGCCCAAAAACGCGTCCCATTCCTCCTCGAACAGCGCACGGAAGGAAGGCCCCTCGTCAATCGCGAACGCCGGATCGACTCCGGCCTCGCGCGGATGGCGTCGCAGGATGTCCGCGCAGAAGGCGTGCAGCGTCGAGACGGAGGCGGAATCGAGATCCTCGAGGGCCTCGAGCGCCCGCCGCTCGACCAGGCCCGCGTCGGCGCCGGGTCGGCCCAGAAGCCAGAGGTAGGAGCGGCGAGCCTCGGTGTCCGGAGTCAAAGGGGCGGTCGGGGTCCCTTTCCGCGCCAGCGCGCGCAGTTCCTCCAGGCCCCTGGCCAGGCGCTCGCGCAGCTCGGCCGCCGCCTTCTCGCTGAAGGTGATCGCGGCCATTTCCCTCATCGGGACGCCGGCGCCGGCCAGGAGATTGAGGGCGCGCTCGACCAGCAGGGCCGTCTTGCCCGTGCCGGCCCCCGCCTCGATCACGAGGTTCCGATCGAACGCGGTCGCGGCCCTCCGCCGGGCTTCGGCATCGGAGAGGACCGGGAAAGGAAGCGGCGCGCTCATGGGTCGCTCTCGACGGCATCCGAGCGCACCCGATCGAGGAGCGGCCTGCGGATGTTCTTCCGGCGAAGCAGCGCGTAGTCCCTGGCACTCGCCGCGGACACGACCCTCGAGACCGTAGGAACGTGCCAGCGACGACAGGCGCGCGCGTAGGGGCAGAATCGGCAGAGCCAGCTGTCCCGATTGAGCGGGAAACTGCCGGTCGCCGTCAGGTCGATGAGGACGCCGATCGTCTCCACAATCCCCTCGCGGTAGCGTTCCAGGACGGAGGCCGCGAGGCCGACCCGCGCCGCCTCCTCGACCGCATCGGACGGGTCTTCCGCGGATGATTCCGCATCGCGGGGCGGTCCGTTCAGGAACGCCGGGCCGACGCCGAGAATCTCGGCACGCACCGGCCGTCCGGCCAGTCGGCCCGCGCCCGCCAGGGACTCCAGAATCATCAGATAAAGAGGGAGCTGCAGGCTCGTTCCCTTGAGGATCTGCGTCGGCTCGACGTGACGCTCGAGCCGGCCGGAGGTCTTGTAGTCGGCCACGACCACCCCATCGGCGCCCGCCGACAGCCGGTCGAAGCGGCCGCGCACCTCGACCCGGCCCCGGCTCCCCAGGGAGATGCCGGCGATCTCGTCCCGCTCCAGGCCGATGAGGTGCTTTCGGTCTCGCAGGAGGGCGGCGAGGTCCTGCGCAAGAAACGTCTCGAGCGCGCGCAGCCAGAGCTCCTCCGTGGTCTGCCACAGGAGCGGGTAGCGGGCCAGAATCCGCGAACGGATGTCGCGCGAGTGACGCGTCCAGGCAGCGCGCAGATGTTCCGACGCGCGGCGCCGCACATCCCCGGAGCTCCCGGAGAGCAAGCCGTCCGGACCGATGAGCTCGCGGTAGACGTCGTGCAGGACGCCATGGATCCTGGCCCCGATGTCGCGCGCCTCGAGCTCGTACCCCTCCGGCACCTCCTCGAGCGGCTCGACGGACAGAACGTGACGGAAGAAGAAGTGCTGCGGGCAGGCGCCGAGGAGCTGCAGGCGCGACGGCGAGAGGTGCCCCGGGCGAATCGGGGGCGCGTCGAGGAAGGCGTCGTAGCGCAGATCGTTCGGCGCGAACTCCTCGATCGCGGCGAGCATACGGAGGCCGGGCCGCATCGTCCCGGCGCTTTCCTCGGAGGCCGGCAGGAGCCGGCGGGTCAGGGCGTCGGAGAGGGCCTCGGGCGAGCGGGCCTGCAGCGCCGCCTGCACGCAGGCGTCCCGCGCGGGCATTAGGCCGAAGCGCTCGAGCGCGTCCTCGCCGGCATCGGCGGGGTGCGCGAGGACGCGTCGCGCCCGCGCCTCGAGCCCTTTCGAGTCGGGCGATCCGTCGACCAGCCGCGCGACCTCGCGAAGGGCCAGGCTTGGGATCTTCGCGCGCCCGCCCTCGTCTGCCCGTTGCCAGGAGATGGTCAGATGGACGCGGGCGCTTCCCAGGAGCTGGGCGAGCAGCAGACGCTCCTCCTCGAGGACGGCGGCCTTGGGCGGCAAGGGGACCCGCAGGGCCTCGGAGAGACGGCGGCGGTCGGCGTCGGGCAGGAAGGGATCCTCGACGCCACGACGGGGCAGCAGGCCGGAGTTGAAGCCGATCAGGAACAGGGCGTCGAACGCGAGACCGCGGGCCTGCATGGCGTCGAGGACGCGCACCCCGCCGTTGTCGGCGCCGCCGGACGCGGCGCCCCCCACAACACCGATCGGGACGACGGCGCGGGCGATCGCCCTCTCGAAGAACGACAGCGCCGCCGGGGCGGAGAACGGCTCGCCCGCCGCGTCCAGATCCCGCATCTCCGACACGATCCGGAGAACCGCGTCCGTGTCGACGGCGGCTTCCTCGGACGCGAATCCGTCCAGGAGGTCCACGAGCAGCGATCGTATGGCGTCGGACCAGCCGGACCAGGTCGAGGCCCGGCGAAGCGCCCTCCCGGCCGCCCTTAAGTGATTCACGAGCGAGGCGAGCGCCCGGGCCTGTCCCTCGCGCGCCCGCTTCAGTGCGCGGGCGCGCTCCCGGCGCTCCTCGTCGGCATCCGGAGGGACGTACGGCTCCCAGTCCGCAACCCAGGCCGGGAGATCGCGGCTCCAGGACGCGTGGCCGCCTGCGATGCTCCAGTCGCGGCTCAGACGGTCCCAGCCGTGCGCCGCTTCGGCCGGGTCCCGCCCGCGCACTTTCAGGTGACCGCCGCGGCACAGGTCGAGGAGGGGCTGGCGGGGGAAATCGCGCAGAAGGACCCGCCCGAGCTGCAGCGCCGCCTGCGCGCGCGCCTCGCGCAGGAGGGGAGCGGAGGCGGTGGTGCTGAACGGCAGGCCTGTCTCTTCGAGTGCGGGGCGGAGCACCGCAGCGTACGGCTCCAGTGTCCGGGCGACGATGCCGATGCGGTGCAGCGGCACCGAGGAGTCGCGGTGCAGGACCAGGATCCGCAGAGCCGCTTCGCGCAGCTCGGACAAGGCACCCTGGGCGTGGTAGAACGACACGCGCGCGTGGCGGTCGGACTCCAGAGGACCGGGCTCGGCCGTCTCGTCGAACAGGCAGGGGAGGCGGTCCGACAGCAGCCGATCGCTCTCCGCGTCGGGAAGGAGCGCGGGCCGCGCCTCGAAAAACGCGGGCCAGAAGCGGCGGGCGTGTTCATACGCCCGGGCCGCGTCGTGATGCGGCACGAGGAACACGAGAGGTGCTGTGACCGCCCGCACGATCTCCAGATTGACCCCGATCAGATCGTAGGCGCCGTAGTGCACCACCAGGCGAAAGCGCCGCGTGAACTCACGGACGAAGGGGACCGCGCCCAGGAGCGCGCCGGCGCGATCGGACGCCCCGCGGTCGGTGTCGTCGAGCGCGCGCGCGTAGGCGGCATCGATCCGGAGGATCAGCCGGCCGCGCTCGCTGAGCCCCGCCGTCCGGACCGCCTCGCGGGGGGCGACGCAGGCCTCTCTCAGGTCGTCGAGCGTTCCGAGAATCGAGACGGCGCATCCGGGACGTTGGCGGGCGTAGGCCGCCAGCTCCCCGCCCTGATCCTCGATCACCCGGGCGACGATCGCCGCGCGAACCTCGTCGGACAGCGTCGACTCGAGCGACCTGCCGGCCGCCAGAAGCGAGGCCTCGGCCAGCGACTGGTGATGGAAGAAATGGACGTTGGCCAGCGCTGGAGCGAGCTCGGTGAGGCGGAGACGGAGATGGGAGAGCAGCCGCGCCGTGGGGGCGATGACGGCGACCGGGGAGCCCAGCGGACCGCCCCCCTCCCGCTGCGCCTCGCGGATGAGCGCGGCCAGCCTGCACTCCAGGACGGCAAAATCGTGATGACCTTCGATGATCGGCATGAGCGGCGCCGCCGTCGCGGCGCTCCGATCATAAGACGGAACTCAGCCTTTCTTGTCCGGGTCCGGCTTCGGCGGGTCCGGCTTCGGGTCGAGAGCGTTGTCGACCAGGGCGGAGAGGTCGTCGTCGGGGGCCAGGGCGGGGCGGTCGCGGTTCATGAAATCCGCGACCTCGTCCTGCAGCGATTTGAACTCCTCCTGCTTCCTGGAGGGCTTCTTCTTGGGGCGGGGCTTCGGCTTGGGGGTCTCTTCTTCCTCCGGCTCGCGGCGGCGGAACATATTGATCTCTTCCGGGGTCATGTCCGACACCGGCAGGGGAGGGGGGGCCTGCGACGCCACGGTCGGCTCCAGCGTTTCGGGCGCGGGAAGGAACGCGTCCAGCAGGATGCGCTTCTTCGCCGTCCTCACCTGCAGCT
>DATFVU010000304.1:0-2211 GCA_035260145.1 Candidatus Polarisedimenticolia bacterium
CGCCAGCTCGTGCGCAAGGGCGAGGCGGTCTTCGAGGCGGTCGCCTCGAAGGGGACCGGCGTCTTCGAGACCCTCAAGACCATCGCCAAGATGGTTCTCATCGAGCTGCGCAAGGGTCGCTGCCGCGGGGTTCTGGCGCCTCAGCGATCCCCGGGCGTCGGTTCGCCCTGGAGCCGCTGGTCGCGGCGGCGCATTTTTTCCAGGATCTCTTCGGCGCGCCTCCGCCCGGGGCCGTCGTTCGGATAGAGGCGGACGGCCTCCGTCAGCTCGGCCCGGGCGCGGTCGCGCCGCTGCTGGGCCCGCGCCAGGAGCCCGGCGGCGAAGTGCGTCTCGGGAAGGTCGGGGCGCGCCCTCACGGCGCGCTCGCAGTACGGCTCCGCGACCGCGAGCCGCCCGTCGTCGTAATACGACATGCACAGGTCGGCGAGCGCCAGCCCGAGGCCGGGCGCGAGCTGGACCGCGATCTCCCATTCGCGCCGGGCCTCCTCCTTGCGCCCGAGGGCCAGATAGGCCTCGCCCAGGCTACGCCGCACGTCGGCGAAATCCGGCGCGATCTCGAGCAGGGCCAGATAGCGCTGCGCCGTTTCCTCCCAGCGTCCCTGCTCCGCCGCCATGGTCGCCAGGGAGTTGTAGGGGTCGATGCGCCGCGGATTCAAAGCCATCGCCTCCAGGTAGGCATCGCGGGCCTCCTCCGTGCGCCCCTTCATTCTGAGGGCGTACGCCCGGTTGAGCGCCTCCTCCTCCGGGTACGCCTCGCTCGGCCGGAACGCGTCCAGGTTGAACAGGACGAGCCCGAAGGCCAGGGCCGCAAGAACGCGCGGACTCTTCAGGGCCGTTCCGATGTCGGCCAGGAGCCTCCCCGCCAGAAGCGCCGCGATCGGCACCAGCGGCAGGCGATAGCGGTCGGTCGGGAAGAACGCGAGGATCGACAGGGCGTAGCTCCCCGCGAAGAGCAACAGGAGAATCCCCCCGTCCCAACGGGCGTTCCGGCGGGTCGCTTCCGTCTCCCCTCCCCGCGATTCCCCGATGCGCATGAAACACGAGGCCAGGGCCAAAGGAGCCACCACGCCGAACGGGAACGACACTCCGAGCCGCCACAGGAGGATCGCGAACAGTGTCGAGTAGCGCCGATAGACGTACGGATCCTGGTTGCGCGGGATCTCGCGACCCGCGACCAGATCCCTCGTCTTGGTCAGGTAGAGACGCGCGGCCTCCCGGGGGTAAAGGCTCAGGAACTGCCAGGCGCGCGCGGCGAAGTAGCGCGAGCGGGCGGAAGCCTTGACGATGCCGAGATTCTCCGGCTCCTGCGCCAGACGCTCGAACTCTCCGCCGGGCCTCAGACGGATGGTCCGGTCGTAATCGGGGTTGTTTCCGATGAAGAAGTTGATCCCGCCGTTGCTCGAGATCAGGACGGCGTCGTTGGCGACGACGGCGTTGCGCGCCGTGACTGCCAGTACGGGGATCGCCATTCCCAGGAGGAAGATCCGGGCGGCCGCCGCGGGCCGCATCCTGCGCCATGTCCACCAGGCCGCCGCCGGTGCCGCGAAAAGGATGTTGGGAGTCGCCGTGGCGGCGAGGCCCCAGAGGACGCCCGCGCCGAAGAACCGGCGCCGCAGGACGGCCGGAGGGGCCGAGCCACCCATCGCGGCCTCCCCGATCCCGGCGCCTCGCAGAAGCGCCAGCAGCCCGCCCAGCGTCAGGACGATGTGCAGGACCGGGATGAGCGGCTGAGCGTCGAAGTGGATCAACGGACCATACAGGGCGGCCACGAGAGCGCCGAACAGCGCCGGGCGCGCGCCGAACAGCCGCCTGCCGATCCAGTAGACCAGGACGCACGACAGCGACCCCAGGGCCGCCTGGACGGCGTAGATGGTCTGCATGCGATCGCCCACCGTCACGGACAGGAGCGCCAGGAAGTACGGGTAGAGCGGAGGCTGCCAGAAGACCTCGCGGCCGCCGGTCAGCGATCCGGAGGCGATCGCCGCCGCCATCCTGAAGTAGTTCGGACCGTCGATCAGGGGAACATCGAAGTACGGCGCCTTCCGGATCTCGAGGATGTAGACGAGCCGGACCGCGTACGCCACGACGAAGACGACGAGCGGCCGCCAGTCGCGCGACCCGATCTTTCTCATGATCCGACGGACCGGCCGGGGCGGGTCCGACCGTAGAGGGGAGGCGCGGCGGGGTGCGGCGATTTCGAGCCGCGCCATG
>DATFVU010000305.1:0-13829 GCA_035260145.1 Candidatus Polarisedimenticolia bacterium
CAGCCATTTGTAGGACAGCCTGGCCGAGGTGCTGTCCGAGACCCGCCGCTGGAAGTCGATCGAAACCCCGAGCGTGTCCCTCAGATCGGTCCCGGGCGGATCGCCCCGCACCACGTACTCGGTCCGGCCGAGCAGCGCCCACCGCGTCCCGAGAGGCTGGGACAGGCCGAAGCCGAGGGTCCCATCCGGCTCCCCGCTGCCGAGCCCGCGCCCGTCGTCGGCCGTCGGCAGCTTGACTCTCAGGATGGCCGACACCGACGGTCCGCCCCCGCTCCCCTCATGGAAGGAGTACTCGTCCATGAGAACCACGTCGCCCGGGCCGGATTCGGTGGTGTGGCCTCCCGGGCCCCTCTCGATGACCTGATCGCCGAGGAAGGTCACCGGGGCCTCCGCCGTGATCGACAGGTACGGAACGTTCAGCCGGAACTCGTGCCTGCCGTGGGTGACGATGAGCGTGGACGTGAGCGCGAGGATGTGCGTCTCGCTCCCCGTCCCGAACTCGCCGCTGAAGTAGGACGGCATGAACTCGAGATCCATCCGGGTCTCGGCGCGCGCCGGGATGGAGAGAAGAAGAGTCGGCAGGATCACGGCCGGAATCGCCACGCGGGTCGTCGATGAGGACATTCGCCCGTCAGCGCTTCCCGAGAAGACCTTCCTTGAGGCCGGGGTTGGGGGGTGCGGGGCCGAGCCAGATGCCGAACAGCGCCTGCGCGAAATCGGCGCCGGGGACGGTCCCCTTCACGTCCCCCTGCACCTCCACGGTGACCCCTTTCCCCGGCAGCGCGGTGAACGACATCGTCCCGCCGTTCGGCATGTCGATCATGAAGGAATTGAAGGTGGCGATGCGATCCTTGAGCGCCGCCGGCGCGTCCGGTCCCGACTTCTCGAAGCCTTCGTTCCAGGCCTTCACGAGGTCCTTGCGTCCGACGGCCCGGACGAATTTCATGGCCAGGCGTCTCGGCCGATCCGAGCGGACGATCGCGTCGGCGTCGGCGGATCGGCTCTCGAGGTAGAGCGCCGCGACATAGACATCGACCTTCAAGAGGGTGGCCTCGCGCAGCCCCAGGCCATTGAGAACGAGGGTGCTCGAATCGACGCGGATCGTATCGGGATAGGTGACGCCGGCCAGCTCGCCGGCCAGAATCGGCGGCGCGACGCAGGCGCAGAGGACAAGGAGAGTGATCGCGACAGGCCGCATGATGGGTCTCCGCAACACAAGCGAAGCGCCAAGACGCCGCGTCCGCGATGCTATCACGGGGCGGTTGACAAGTCGCCCGGCGTCGGGGAAGATCCGCTCACTTCGCGCGGGATCCACGAGCAAGCCGGGCCGCGCAGTGGCCCGAGGGGGAACCGATGCGCAGCAGAACCGAAACCATCCTGGCTGTCCTCGCACTGAACCTGACGTTTCCCGTCGCCGCCCTGGCCTCCGGGTATTCCATCTACGAGCAGGGGGCGAGAGCCATGGCGAACGCCGGCGCCTTCACGGCCCGGGCAGACGACCCCAGCGCCCTGTTCTTCAATCCCGCCGGGATCGTGCAGCTCAAGGGGAAGCGATTCAGCTTCGGCACGACGGCGATCTTCCTGACCGGCTCGGAATTCGACTCGGCTCTCTCGGGGAACGAGTTCCAGCAGGTCGACAACATGGCCTGGCCGGCGAAC
This sequence comes from Candidatus Polarisedimenticolia bacterium, assembly GCA_035260145.1. GTDB lineage: Bacteria > Acidobacteriota > Polarisedimenticolia > Gp22-AA2 > Gp22-AA2 > Gp22-AA3. Next base: position 1,660 of record DATFVU010000305.1, read on the forward strand.
CTCTACTACACGCAGACCATCGGGACGAAGTACGCCTGGGGCGTGGCGCTGACCAGCCCCTTCGGCCTGAAGACCGAATGGGACAGCACGTTCGAGGGGCGCTACATCTCGCGCGAGTCGAACCTGGTGGTCGTGAACCTCAACGCAAACTTCGCCTGGTCGTTCGCGAAGTCCTGGTCGGCGGCGGTCGGCGTCGACTTCGCCCGGGCCGACATCCGCGAGCTGTCGCAGAACATCAATTTCGGGTTGATCGGCCAGCCGGACGGTTTCGCGAAGCTGACCGGCGACGGGGACGACGTCGGCTGGAACGTGGCGCTGCGCTGGGCCGGCGACAAGGGCTGGCGCTGGGGCGGGTCGTTCCGGTCGAAGATGAAGCCGGAAATCAGCGGCGAGATCAAATTCACCGACATCCCGCCTCCGGTCGCGGCGGGCTTCCCGGACAGCGACGCCACGGCCGATCTTCCCCTGCCGGCCACCTTCGCCACCGGTATCGGCTACGTCAAGGGGAAGTGGGAGGGGGAGTTCGACGTCGTCTGGACCGACTGGTCGGAGTTCGACCGCCTGTTCATCGACATCGAGACGAACGTGGCGGTGCCGGACATCGACCAGCAGGAGGAATGGAACGACACCTACTCGTTCCGGCTCGGGTACGCGTATCACATCAACGACCGGCACCAGTATCGCGTCGGGGCGTACTTCGACCGCAACCCGATCCCGGACGATCGCGTGCGGCCGCGCCTGCCGGACGCCGACCGGACCTCTGTGCAGGTCGGCTACGGCTTCACCGGCAAGAAGGGGTTCACGCTCGACGTGGCCTACCAGGCGCTGTTCTTCGAGGACCGGAACGTCACGACGCTCTCGCTCAGTGCTTCCAACCCCGTCATCCCGGGGGAATACTCCAATTTCACCAGTCTCCTCGGCGTCAATCTCGGCTGGACGTTTGGAAAGTAGCCCGGTGGCCGCGGGCGTCCCGATCAGGACGGTCTGCGACATCCTGACCAACCTCGAGGCGCGCTTCCGCAAGCCCGCCATCCTGCGCTACAAGTCGGGAGGCGTCTGGAAGGACATCTCGACGGAGGAGTTCGCGGCGACCGTCCGGTCGCTGTCGCTCGGGCTGCAGTCGAAAGGCGTCGGCAAGGGGGACCGCGTCGCGATCCTCTCGGAGAACCGGCCGGAGTGGACCGCCTTCGATCACGCCATCCTGAGCCTGAGGGCGGTCACCGTCCCGATCTACGCGACGCTCCTGACCGAGCAGATCCGATTCATCCTGGACAACAGCCAGTCGAAGGCGCTGGTGGTTTCGACCGCGGCGCAGATGGCGAAGGTCCTGCCGATCCTGCCGGCGCTCCCCGAGCTGAGGATGATCGTCGTCCTGGACGCCCCGGACTCGGGTGGGCCGTCCGGCGCCGTCCCCTGGGTGGAGATCCTGCGCGCGGGCGAGGCGGCGCACCGGGCCGATCCGCTCCGGTTCGAGCAGACGCGCTCGCAGGTCGCCCCCGCCGACGTGGCGAGCATTCTCTACACCTCCGGGACGACCGCGGAGCCCAAGGGGGTGATGCTCACCCACGATAACTTCGCCTCCAACGTCAACGCCACGCTGCAGATCATCCCGTTCTCGGATTCGGACGTCACGCTGTCCTTTCTTCCGTTGACGCACGTGTTCGAGCGCATGGTCGAGTTCGCCTACCTGGCGGCCGGGGCCACGATCGCATACGCCGAGTCGGTCGACGCGGTGCCGCAGAACCTGCTGGAGATCCGTCCGACCGTGATGGCGAGCGTGCCGCGCGTGTTCGAAAAGGTGCACGCCCGGATCCTGGACACCGTCGCCGCCTCGCCCGCCGTGAGGCGACTCATCTTCGGTCTGGCCCTGAAGGTGGGGCGGGCCCAGTCGCGCGCCATGCTCGCGGGCCGGCCCGCGCGGTTCCTGGTGCGCCTGCTCCACCCGCGCACCGACCACCTGGTGTTCGCCAAGGTGCGCGACAAGCTGGGGGGCCGGCTGCGGTTTCTTATCTCCGGCAGCGCGCCGCTCGCCACCGAGATCGCGGAGTTCTTCTACGCCGCCGGGATCCGCATCCTGGAGGGGTACGGCCTGACCGAGACCTCGCCGGTGATCTCGGTCAACACCCTGGAGAAGACGCGTCTCGGGACGGTCGGCCCGATCGTTCCCGGTGTCGAGGTCCGGATCGCGGAGGACGGGGAGATCCTGGTGCGCGGGCCGAACGTGATGAAGGGCTATTTCCGCAACGAGGCGGCGACGCAGGAGGCGATCAAGGACGGCTGGTTCCACACGGGCGACATCGGTCAGATCGATCCGGACGGCTTCCTGAAAATCACCGATCGCAAGAAGGAGGTTCTCAAGACGTCGGGCGGCAAGATGGTGGCGCCGCAGCCGATCGAGAATCTCCTCAAGGCCGATCGGTTCATCGCCCAGGCGGTCCTGATCGGAGACCGGCGCAACTTCATCTCCGCCCTGATCGTCCCGAATCAGGCGATGATCGAGTCGTACGCGAAACACAAGCAGATCGCGTACTCGACGGTCGACGACCTCATCAAGAACCCGCGCGTCATCGATCTCATCCGGCGCCGCATCGAGGCGAAGATGGTCGGGCTGCCGTCCTACGAGACGATCAAGAAATTCGTGCTTCTCCCGCGCGAGCTCACGCAGGACGCGGGCGACCTGACGCCGACGCTCAAGGTCAAGCGCCGGGTCGTCGAGAAGAAGTTCGCGAGCCAGATCGAGTCGATGTACCGGGGCTGACGCCGCGTCCCTCCTCGAGTTCCTCGATCGTCCTCGGCCAGTCGTCCTTCAGCAGGCGCGACAGCGCCCGGTCGGCCAGAAGCCGGCCCTCCGTCTGGCAGCGCGGGCAGTAGTTGCATTCGTTGTCGGCGTAAACGATCCGCTGGACGGAGGTTCCGCAGTCCGGACACGGCCTGCCGAAACGTCCGTGCGTCGCCATGCCCTCCCTGAACGCGGTGACCTTCCCGGGGAAACCGTCGCCGCGCTCGCGCCGCAGCGTCTCGGTCCACTCCCGCAGGACGGCGCGGGTCGCGTCGAACAGGCGGGACGACTGTTCCTCGGACAGCCTCCCCGTCAACTGCAGCGGGGACAGCCGGGCGTGGTGCAGGATCTCATCGGAATAGGCGTTGCCGATGCCGCTGAACAGCCGCGGGTCGGTGAGCGCCCGCTTCAGGGTGTGGCTCTCGCGCGACAGCGCCGCGCGGAAGGCGCTGAGATCGCATTCGAGGACCTCGATCCCGCCCCGGGCGAAGGCCGCGAGCCCCTCCTCCCCGGCCACCAGGTGCAGGGAGGCGCGCTTCTTCGACCCCGCCTCGGTCAGGAGCAGCGTGCCGGTCTCGAAGTCGAACGCGGCCAGCCCGAGCCTTCCGGGGATCTTCGCGCCCGGCGCCTTCCAGTGCAGCCGCCCGGCGATCATGAGATGGATCACCAGGTGGAGGTCGCCCTCGAGCCCGAGAGCGATCCGCTTGCCGATCCGGCGCAGCGCGACCAGGGCGCGTCTTTCGGCCGCGCGCAGAGGCGGCTCGACGGTGCGCAGCACGAACGGGCTGCGGATCCGGATCGCCTCCAGCCGCCGGCCCAGGATCCGCTCGCCGAGCGCCTCGAGATACACCACCACGTCGGGAAGCTCCGGCATGGCGGGAGATTACAGGAAAACCGCGGGCGGGTGGAGGCCCGGGACATGCGCCCGGTGCCCGCCCGCGGTGGGGGAATCACTCGCCGGCCGGTCCGCCCTCGGGATCGAACGGACTCTCGTCGTCTCGCGGGGTGCTTTGGCGCCCGAGAGCGCCGGGAGGGCGGCGCGCCCTGCCCCGGGTGCGCCTCGCCGGCGCGGAGGGCGGCTGGCCCCGCTCCTCCTCCGCCGGATCCCGGGGATCGCGCCCATGCCCTCCCGGCGCCGGCCGCTCCCGAAGCGCCCTCTGAATCTCAGACACGAGAACGCTCAGGCGAAACGGCTTCGGCAGAAAGCTGAAGGCGCCCTGCGCCAGCGCGCGCTTCTCGATCTCGGGCCGAGCGAAGGCGGTGACGAATATCACCGGCACGTCGGCGAAGCAGCGCCTTACCGCGGCGAGCAGCGCGAACCCGTCCAGGTCGGGCATCTTCCAGTCGATCACGAGAACGTCCGGGCGGTCGCCGATGAGGTTGACGATGGCGGAGAGCGTGTTGCACGCCGTCCTCACGACGTAGCCTTCCTCCCGCAGCGATTCGTCCAGGAACGCGCGCATCGCGTCGTCGTCCTCGACGACGAGGACCCGCGCCTCGCCAACGTCCGCGTTGATCGCCTTGAACAACACCTCTTCCCACGGGCTGCGCATCATGACCGACTCCGTCATCGTCCTCTCCACGTCGCCTCCAACGGTGCGTCACGCTCGGATTGCGAGATGCGTGCCAGAGCGCGTCCTGGCGCCAGGAGCCTGGAATCACTCCGGTTCCGGGAGGGACGGCGGTCGATCGACCGGTGGGAGGGGTGTCAGGGGGTGTGGCGTGGCGCCACGATCGTGGCGGTTCAGGCCACGTCGTCCCTGAGCGGACGCCTGATCCCGTACTGCTCGAGCTTGCGGTAGAGAGTCTTGCGATCGAGCCCCAGGAGCCGCGCGGCGGCCGCCTTGTTGCCGCGCAGATCCCGCAGGGTTTTCAGGATGTGCTCGCGCTCCACCTCCGACAGGGGGCGGTGGCCGGCTCCGGGGAGGTAGGTCGGCCAGGTGGGGCGGTGCCTCACGGAGTCGGGCAGATCCTCGACCCACAGCACGTCGTCGCGGCCGAGGACCAGCGCGCGCTCGATCGCGTTCTCCAGCTCGCGCGCGTTTCCGGGCCAGGAGTGGCGCTGCAGGGCCTCCATCGCCCCGGGGGACAGCGTGCATTTCGAGCGCCCCAGGCGGCGCCCGTGCTTCTCCAGGAAATGGGCGACGAGCGGCATCAGGTCGTCCATGTGCTCGCGCAACGGCGGGACCCTTATCGTGATGACGTTGAGCCGGTAGTACAGGTCGTGACGGAAGCGGCCCTCATGGACCAGCGCCTCGAGATCCCTGTGTGTTGCCGCCACGATGCGAACGTCGACAGGGAGCGGCGCATCCGCCCCCAGGGGGTGGACCTCCTTCTCCTGCAGCACCCTGAGGATCTTCCCCTGAAGCGACGCCGGCATGTCGCCGATCTCGTCCAGCAGGATCGTCCCGCCTCGCGCCTCGAGGAACAGGCCGCGCCGGTCCTCCCGCGCGTCCGTGAAGGCGCCCCGCCTGTGACCGAACATCTGACTCTCGAGAAGCGTCTCCGGAATGGCGGAGCAGTTGACCGCCAGGAAGGGCCCCGGGCTGCGCGGGCTGCCGGCGTGCAGGGCGCGCGCCAGAAGCTCCTTTCCCGTGCCGCTCTCGCCGGTCAGAAGCACCGGCGTGTCCGCCCCGGCGGCGCGCTTCACGAGGTCGAGCACCCTGGTCATGCCGGGGCTGCGCGCCACGATGGAGAAGCGTCGATCCTCGAACGCCAGGCGCAGCCGGTGCAGCTCCTCCCGGAGGCGTTTCTCCCGCAGGGCGTTCTCCAGCGCGACCAGGAGCTGCTCGATCCGGAACGGCTTGGCGAGATAGTAGTAGGCGCCCGCCTTGATCGCCTCCACCGCCGAATCGATGCTCCCGAACGCCGTGATCATGACGACCGGCACCTCCCGGTCGCGGTTGCGCAGCTCCGCGAGCAGCTCGTCCCCCTGCATGTCGGGCATCCTCAAATCCGTGACCACGGCGTCGATGCGATCCGCGGCCAGGCGCATCAGCGCCTCGGGACCGTGCGAGGCCCCGATCGCGCGGTAGCCCCGATCGCGCAGCTCTTCCAGGAGGAAGAGCCGCATCTCCTCGTCGTCCTCGACGATGAGCAAAGTGCCGTGCGTGCCGTGCTCCGTCATGAGGCGATCATCTGCTGCGGGGCCGCGGCCTGCCCGGCCTCGGGAAGGTAGACGGTCAGCCGGGTGCCGCGCCCCAAAGCACTCTCGATGTCGAAGAAGCCGCCGTGCTCGCGCACGATGCCGTAGGAGACCGACAGGCCCAGACCGGTCCCCCGCCCGACGTCCTTGGTGGTGAAGAACGGATCGAAGACGCGATCCAGATTCTCCGGAGCGATGCCGGCGCCGTCGTCCTCGATTCGTATCGAGACGTAGGGGCGGACCTGGCCGTCCCCCTCCGGGTGATCGCGCTCAACGCGCACCGCGGACACGCGCAACGTACCGCCGCGGGGCATCGCGTCCAGCGCGTTCGTGCACATGTTCAGGACGACCTGCTGGATCTGGTCCGCGTCCGCCATGACGGTCCCCGCCAGGCCCTGGTACGCGGTGACCACGCGAACCCGCGCCTCCTCGCACTTCTGCGCCAGGAGCTCCAGGACCTTGCCGAGGATCGGGGCGACCTCCGTCCGTGCCAGCCGGGGCTCGCGCATCCGCGCGAAGTCGAGCATGCCGTGGACGATGCGCGCGATGCGCTCCATCTGCGCGCAGATGATCCGCAGGCTCCTCGCGGCGGGCTCGTCGTCCTGCAGCGTGCGCAGGAGCCGCTCGGCGCGGCCGCCGATCACGTTCAACGGCGTGCCGATCTCGTGCGCCAGGCCCGCCGCGAGGCGGCCGATCGCCGCCAGCCGTTCGGCGTGCCGCAGGCGCTCCTCCATGCGCCGGCGCTCCTCCTGGGCGTCGAGGAGGGAGCGCTGCGACGCCTGCAGGCGCTCGCACATGCCGTTGAACTCGTGGGCCAGCCGCCCGAACTCGTCGCCGCGGCGCACCGGGACGCGCGCGCGCAGATCGCCCGAGCCGACCTCGCGGAAACTGCGCGCCAGGTCGGCGACGGGGCGCTCCACGCTGACGCGCGTGACCAGGAACACGATGCCGGTGGTCACCAGGATCATGAGGGCGGTGAGCGTGGCGATCGAATTGCGCGCGGCGCGCGCGTCGTCCTCGATGTACGACTCGAGCTGCAGGAGCTGCAGGGCGCCGAGGATCTGGCCGCTCTTGTCGCGCAGGGGCATGATGAAAGTCAGGGTGAGCTGATCGCCGAGCCGGCCGTGCGTCTCCGAGGCGTTGCCGCTCTCGAGAACGGACTTGAGGGCCGCCGAGGCGGCGAACGGCGAGGACGCAAGATCGGGCGGCTCATAGATGACGGTGCCCCGACTGTCGAAAATCCGCAGCCCGAGGACCCGCTCGTAGCCGGTGACCTTGTCGACCAGGGTCCGCACGTCCTCGATCTGGCGATCGCGCAGAGCGTCCTCCATCGCGATCTGAACCGTGCGCGCGAGCGCGCGCCCCTCGCGCGCCAGCTCATCCTGAAGCAGCGCGCGGCCCGTGCGCTCGTCGATGTATCCGAACAGCACCATGACCAGAACGAGGGGAACGGCGAGGGAGAGGGTCAGTCGCGTGCCGAGCGTCATGGACGAGTGTAACGCCGGAGCCGCCGTTCGACCAGCGCGGCGGGACGAGACGGGCCGGCGCCTTCGGGGTGGGACGATCAGGCACGCAGGATCGTGTCGAGGTCGAAGACGGATCCGAGGCGCGGCTCGAACGTGCGGGCCCCGCACTCCTGACCGATGAGGCGGGCCAGCGCCGCCGAGGCGTCGGGCTCGCCGTGCGTCACGAAGACGGCGCGCGGCAGGGAGGAGCCGGAGCGCAGCCAGCGCAGGAGCTCCTGTGCGTCGCCATGCCCCGACAGGCCGTGCAGCGCGACGCAGCGGGCCGCGACCGGGACGTCGTCGCCGTGGATCTTCAGCGAGCGGGCGCCCTCGAGCAGGGCGCGCCCCCGCGTCCCCGCGGCCTGGTAGCCGACCGTCAGGACCAGGTTGCGGTCGTCCGGCGCCAGCCGCGCCAGGTGGTGCAGCACCCGCCCGCCGGTCAGCATGCCGCTGGCCGAGATGATGATGCGGGGGCCCGGCAGGTCGTTGAGGGCCCGCGATTCCTCGACGGTGCGGTGATAGCGGAGCGTCTCCGGAGAGAGCCGGCTGGAAGCCCCCTGCACGAGGCCCTCGTCGAGAGAGTGATCCCGCAGGTGCGAGGCGTAGATGCGGCTCGCGTCCACCGCCATCGGGCTGTCCACGTCGATCGGCACGGCGGGGAGGGCGCCGGCCTTCATCATGTCTCCCAGGAGCAGGACGAGCTGCTGGGCGCGCCCCACGGCGAAGGCCGGGACGAGCACCGTCCCGCGCCGGGCCAGGACGTCGGAGAGCGCCGCCCGGAGCTGATCCGTGAGGGGCGTGCGGTCGTGCGTCCGGTCGCCGTAGGTCGACTCGATCAAGAGCGCGTCACAGGGAGGGGGTGGATCGGGATCGGGATGGAGCGGCATGTCGTATCCGCCGACGTCGCCGCTGAACACGATCGTGACGGCCCGCCCCTCCGCCTCGATGCGCATCTCGACCATCCCCGACCCGAGGAGGTGGCCGGCGTTGTGGAAACGGGCGCGCAGGCCCGCGCCGAGATCGAACCACGCGCCATAGTCGTGAGGCGCCAGGCGCTTCAGGGCCGCCTCGGCGTCTTCGCTCGTGAACAGCGGCAGGGCGGGGCGGTGCCGCGTGCAGCCCTTCTTGTTGAAATAGGCAGCGTCTTCTTCCTGAAGCTTCGCGGCGTCGAGCAGCAGGAGGCGGGCCAGCTCCCGCGTCGCCGGAGTGCAGTGGACCGGGCCTTTGAACCCGTCGCGCACCAGGCGCGGCAGGTAGCCTGTGTGATCGATGTGGGTGTGGGTCAGGACGACATGGTCGATGGAGTCCGGCCTGAACGCGGGGGCCCGCCAGTTCAGGTCGCGAAGCTCCCGGAGCCCCTGGAACATCCCGGCGTCCACCAGGACGCGCGCGGAGCCCGCCTCCAGAAGGTGGCGTGACCCGGTGACGGTGCCCGCGGCGCCGTGGAACCCCAGATGCAGGGTCATGGGCTCTCTTCGGCCGCGTGCCGCCGGTGCAGGCGCTCGCGCGTTTCGGCGCGGATCGCCTCGAGCTTCTTCTGCTGCTCCGGAGTCAGCGTCGGGAGAATCTTCTGGTACGCGTCGTCCAGGATGGCGTCGATCCGGGGAGCGACCTCGGCGTGCACCTCCTCCAGACGGAGGCGCGTCGTGTGCACGACCTCCTCGACCGCCTTCCGCTGGGTCTCATCGAGATCGAGGCGGTGGGTCAGCCGCCGCACCACGAAGTGCTCCATGCGCTCGTGCGAGAAACCGCCCCGGTGGAACCTGTGCATCATGGCGGCCGTCCCGAGGATGCCGCAGATGAGACCCAGGACGAACATGCCGCCCAGAAGGAGCGCGGCCCGCGTGCGCGTCATGGCGTCTCCGCGGTCGCGCCGGCGCCGGGCTCCTCGCCGAAGATCGATCCCGGATCGCCGGCGAGAACCGAGGTGAACACCGGATCGCTCTCGACCAGGGAGACCAGATCGGCTCCGGGATCCGGCGCGGTCTGGAGGTAGAGACCGGCGCACGCCATCGCCAGGGTCGCGGCGACGGCCAGGGCCGGACGCACCATCCGCTCGAAGCCGCCGTTTAACGCCGGACTCCGCGACAAAGCGGGTTCGGACAGAAGGCGCTTTCGGAGCCTCTCCTCGAAACCGGCCCGCGGCTCGGCCCCGTCCTCGCGGGCGCTTCCCAGGCGGAGCAGCAGAGCCGCGCGCGACTCGGCGGCGCACGCCGGGCAGGACGCCGTGTGCCTGAGCACCTCGGCGCTCGGGTCGCCGGGGCGCCGCAGCTCGTCCCTGCACTCCTTGCAGTTCATGATCGTCCCTTCTCCGGCAGCCGCCGCGCGATGCGGCGCAGGGCCCGGCGGGCCCGCATGGCCCGCACCTTCACGGCGGCACGCGTCGATCCCATCACCTCCGCGATTTCCCGGGCCGTCCGCCCTTCGAGATCCATCAGGACCAGAACCGTCCGGTCCTTCGGAGGCAGGGTCGCGAGGAGCTCCGCCGCGAGGCCCTTCGCCGCCTCGGCCTCCTGCGCCTCGAGCGCCGTCCCGCTCAGGGCGCGATCGAGCCAGGCGCCCGCATCGGGCGTGATCGCGGAGAGCACCTGCTCGCGGCGCCGCGCGGACTCGCGCAGGCGATCGACGCAGGTGTTGGTGGCGATCCTCAGGAGAAAATGCTCCAGGGGCGCCTCGGAGCGGTAGGTGGCCGCCGTGCGGTACAGCTTCAAGAACACCTCCTGCGCCACGTCCTCGGCGTCTTCGGGTCGCCGGAAGAATCGCAGGGCCAGGCGGAAGACGCGGTTTCTCCAGCGCCCGACCAGGACGTCGAAGGCCGCCGGGTCGCCCCCGGCGACCCTCCGCATGAGAGACGCGTCGCTCGCATCGTCGTCGACCAAGTCACCGACCCTCTCCGCCGCCGGCTCATGCCAGAAGCCGGCGAGGCCGTCCGCGAACCGGGAGAGCCTCCGTCGCCATCATAGGACCGGACGGGCCGGATCCTACAGCGCGTCGATGAAATCGGCGGCATGCTCCTTCCAGATCGAGCGCGCCAGGCCGATCCGCTTCTCGAAGCGCTCGTCGAACTCCTTGTGGATCGTCTCGAGGCGCTCCTGCTGCTCGTCGGTCAGGACGTCGCGGAATCGGGAGACCATGCGCGCCTTCTCCACGGCCATGTCGGCCGAGGCCTGGGCCGCCGCGGACGACGCCGAACGCACGCTCTGTTCGTCGAACGTCCGGGCGTGCACGGCGTCGAGCAGGTCCTTCTTCGTGCTCAGGACCTTATCCATCAGCGGCTCGATCCTCGGCTCCTCGTCCTTCAGGATCGCCTTCATCTGTGACTTCTGCTCGTCGGTCAGATCCAGGCTGGCCAGGGCCCGGGCCATCCCGTGGCCGAAGCCGAATTCCCCGAACGGCCCGTGATGATGGTCGCTTCTCGCCTCCACGGCCACGGCGACGCCGATCGCCAGGACGCAGCCCGCGACCGACGCCAGGATCGCCAGAGTCTTATTGCGGGGGGTCATCGTAACCTCCTTCGTCAAACGGCGGCGCACCGCGCGCCGCTTCACCCTGCCAGACGAGCGGGCGGGCCGGGCGGTTACGGGACTCACGGAATTGGAACGCGCGGCGGGGTCGAAGCGTATGATTCGCAGGTGAATCCGGGGAGGAGATCCATGCGCCTGAGGGGGATGGGACGAGTCGCCGCGGTCATCTTGGTCGTCCAGTGCATCGCCGGGATCGCCACCCTGGCCGAGACGCCTTCAGCCGCTCCCGGCCCGCCGGCCGCGGCGCCCGGGACGGAAACGATGTCGCAGGGCGGGTCCCGGTTCGACGTGGCCGCGGCGACCGCGGCGTACCTGGCGAAGGTCCCACCGGACAAGAAGGCGCGGTCCGACGCCTATTTCGAAGGAGGGTACTGGCTCCTCCTGTGGGACTTTCTCTGGAACGGGGCCGCGTTCTGGCTCATCCTGAGGCTCGGCTGGTCGGCGGCGATGCGCGATCGGGCGGAGCGCATCTCCTCCCGGCTGGGGCCCTGGCTGCGCTGGACTCGCACGGCGCTGTACTGGGCGCAGCTGTGCGTGGTGTTCACGATCCTGCAGTTCCCCATCGCCGCGTACGAAGGCTTCTTCCGCGAGCACAAATACGGCCTCTCGACCCAGACGTTCGGGGCCTGGCTCGGCGACCAGGCCAAGGGGCTCGGCGTCGCCCTGGTTCTGTACTCCATCCTGTTCACGCTCCTGTACGCGGTGCTGCGTCGGTCGAAAAACTGGTGGCTGTGGGGATCGCTGGTGGCGGTGGTGTTCCTGAGCTTCGTGACGCTCATCGCCCCCGTTTTCATCTTCCCTCTGTTCAACACCTTCACGAAACTCGAGGACCCGGCGATAAGGACCCCGATCCTCAGCATGGCGCGCCAGAACGGCATCGGGGTCGATGACGTGTACGTCATGGACGCCTCGCGCCAGACGACGCGGATCAGCGCCAACGTCAGCGGCCTTCTCGGGACGACGCGCATCTCCCTGAACGACAACCTGCTCAGGCGCTGCAGTCTCGAGGAGATCGAATCGGTGATGGGACACGAGATGGGGCACTACGTCCTGCACCACAACTACAAGGGGACGGCGGCCCTGGGGCTCGTCATCCTCCTCGGCTTCGTCTTCCTGCATCTCTCCTACGACCGTGCGCTGCGGCGCTTCGGTGCGAAGTGGCGCGTGTCCGGCATTGGCGACGTGGCCGGGTTGCCCCTCTTGATGACGCTGTTCCT
>DATFVU010000306.1:0-5083 GCA_035260145.1 Candidatus Polarisedimenticolia bacterium
CCCCGGCGAGATCGCCCGCCTCAGCGATCCCGTGCACCTCGCGGGGATCGTCACGACGGGCGCCGGCGGCGGGAATCCCGAGACCGGCTCGGCGGCGACCTAGGAATCTCCCCGAGTCAGGGCTTCTGCGCCGGTGTCGCGGCCACCTCCGGCCCCTCGAGATATCTCTCGTCCCCCGGGTGATTGAGCTTCCAGTACGCCAGGCGCTGGGTCCACTTCAGGCGATAAGCGCCGCCGTCGGGCCGGTCCCAGGCGACGAGGACGTAGGGGGGTTCGCGCGACGTCCAGAAGACGTCGGGCGTCTCCTCGTCCCCTTTCAGCTCCCATCTCAGCGCGGGGCTCGCTCCGGATGGTGTCTGCACCGTCTCCGCGCGCACCGCCCGCAGCGTCGCCGATACGAGAGACGGCTTCGCCCCCCGGCTTTCGATCTGCGTCGGGACGATCCGGAGCGACAGCGCTGTGCCGGGCGTCTGCGGAAGGGAGCGGATCCAGAGCGGCAGCTGGTCGTAGAACACCACGTCGTCGGCCACCGGAAGGTCGTAGGTAGCCTCCGCCTGGTTGTCCCAATAGGTATGGACGTGCAGCGTTCCGCGATCGGAGCGTCGGGTGTACTCCTTGTAGGAATTGCCGCACCACTCGTTCGAGGTCAGCGAGAACTTCAGAAGCGTCATGCCGGAGCGGTCGAAGAAGCACGAGGCCATCTGGTGATACGTGTAGATGCCGGTCTGGTAGTTGATGACGTGGTTCAGCTTCAGGACGGGCAGGACATCCGCCGGGTCGTGGTCGGGGTCGGCCTTCACGAGCTGCCGCCTGGAGAAGTCCTCCTTGACCACGATCAGATAGGCCGTCAGCGGGCGGAGGGTGCCGTAGCGGCGGACGGTCGCCTGGTAGGCGTCGACCTCGGCCCGGCCGTCGTCCCACAGGGCGCCGCCCGCGAACGGGTTCGATCGTGAGGGGACGGCCGCGGCACCGGCGGGAGGCGCGCCGCCGCAGGCGCACAGACAGGCGAGCGCCACGGCGATCAGGGCGAGGGGCATGACGCGATACTTTACACCGGACGGGCCGGACTGCCATAGAATGCTGGCGCCGCGGGGGCCGCGGACACCGATACGCTGGAGGAGACAGGCATGAAGCTGAAGACCCGGGAGGCAGGGAATGTGACGATCGTCGAGCTGAGCGGCAAACTTGTCCTCGGGGATCCTGTGGACTCGCTCGGGAAGACCGTCAAGGGGCTCATCGACGGCGGGCACGTCAAGATGGTCATCAGTCTGCAGGGCACGGAGTACGTCGACAGCGCGGGCATCGGCGAGCTGGTCGCCGCCAAGAAGCGGGCGGTCGAGAAGAAGGGGGACGTGAAGCTCCTGATGCCCAACAAGACCGTCTACAACGTCCTGTCGATGCTCTCCTTGCATCTCATCTTCGACATCCACTCGGACGAGGCCAAGGCCATCGGCGCCTTCGCGTCCTGAGGGGGCGCCGGGGCGGTCTTGATCGCGCCTGCTCCCCGCCCGGGGGGATGCTGTAGAATCACCCGCACAGCGTCCCGGACGAGCCTTCTGAAGACAAGGGACAGCACCCGTCGGTCCGCGACGGGTTGGGCCTAAGCATATGCCGGCGCGATCCCTTCGCATCCTCCTGACACTCGCCCTCCTCTCGAGCACGCCGGCGTTCGCCGATCTCTGGTACGAGAGCTACAAGAAGGGGGAGGACGCCCTCGCGCGGAAGAACTGGAGGGAGGCCATCGACCAGTTCACGCAGGCGATCGAGAAGAAGGGGGATTCGGGGGTCCAGGTCCGGACCTACGGAATGAACTTCATCAACTATCACCCCTACCTGGGCCTGGGGATCGCCTACCTGAATCTGGGACAGATCGACGCGGCCCTGCAGGCCTTCGACACCGAAGAGCGCCTCGGCGCCATCGCCCGATCGCCCGCGCTCGCGCAGCTGAAGGACCTGCGCGCCCGGGCCCAGGCCGCCAGGGAGACGGCCCATGCCGACGACAAGCAGCGCATCGCCCGGCTGGTCGCCACGAGTCTTCGGGAAGCAGGCAGCCTCGAACAGGAGAGGAAACTGGACGAGGCGGTGGCCGCCCTCGGTAAAGGGCTGGCCGCCGATCCGCAGAATGCCGAGGCGCTCGCCGCGATGGAGCGGCTGCGCGGTCTCGTGGCGGAGCAGGAGAAGGCCCGCGGCCTGGAGTCCCGCCTGGCGGAATTGGTGGCCGATGGAAAGTCCCTGATGTCCGCCGGCAAATACGAGGAGGCGTCGTCGGCCTTCAGCCAGGCCCTGTCGCTCAAGCCGGACAGCACGGAGGCCAAGGCACGTCTCGCCGAGTCCCAGGCGAAGCTGCGCGAGGCGATCCAGGCGCAGGGAGCGGGCGCGCAGGAGGCCCTGGTCCGATCCGGCATGGCGAAAGCCGACGAGGAGGCGGCGGCCGGCCGGCTCGCCGAGGCGCTCCAAAGCGTGCAGCGTGTCCTCGCGGTCGATCCGAAGAATCGCCAGGCTCTCGAGATGCAGGCTCGCCTGGCCCGACAGCAGGCGGAGGCGGACAGGCTCGCGTCCCAGGCGGGTCAGATCGCGGATCTCCTGGAGAGCGGAGAGCGCTATCTGAAGAGCGCGCAGTACGATCAGGCGCTCGCCAGGTTCAATCGCGCCATCGCGCTCGATCCGGCGAACGCCACGGCCCTCGGTTCTCTCGGCAGGGTCTACACCGAGATGAATCGCGCCCTTCTCGGGACCGCGGCGCGGGCGAATCTTCCGCCGGCGATCGTTCTCACCGACCTCCGCACGGCGATTCCCGGAAGCGATGGGATGAAGGAGGCGGAGGAGACGTCGGAGCAGGTCGTGTCCTCGTCGCAGTTCACGCTGTCCGGCACGGTCGTGGACGATCAGGCGACCGCGAAGGTGGTCTTCCTGGACGGCCAGGACCAGAAGGTCGGCGAGACGACGGTGTCCGGCGGCAAGTTCGGCGAGACCTACATCACCGGCTTCGCGCAGACGTATCATCTCAATCCCGGGCGGGCCCTGCTCAAGGTGGTCGCGACCGACCCGGATGGCCTGGCCTTCACGAGGACCTATCAGGTCCGCTACGATCGGCCCTTCACCCGATCGCCCTGGTTCTACGCGGGGGCGGCCCTCCTCGCCGCCGGCCTCGGCGGCGGTCTCGCCTTACGCCGCGTGCGCCGGCGGAATCGACTCCTGAAACGGAGGTTCAACCCCTACGTGGCCGGGGCCCCGGTGCTCGCCGACGATCTGTTCGTCGGCCGCGAGGCGCTGCTGTCGCGCATATTAGAGACCATCCACAACAACAGCATCCTGCTGTACGGCGAAAGACGCATCGGCAAGACGAGCCTTCAGCATCATCTGAGGAAGCGCCTGCAGAAGGTGCAGGATCCCGATTACGAGTTCTTCCCGGTCTTCATCGATCTGCAGGGCACGCCCCAGGAGCGCTTCTTCGCCACCCTCGCCGAGGACATCCATTCGTCCCTGGCCCCGATCCTCGACGGGGCGATCCCTCCCCGGCCGCCGGCGGGCGCGGACTACGACCACAACGCCTTCACGCGCGACGTCTATCAGGTCCTCGAGGCGCTCAAGAAGCGCAGCGCCAAGAGAGTGAAGCTGGTTCTCCTGATCGACGAGGTGGACGAGCTGAACAACTACGATCCGCGGGTCAACCAGAGACTGCGCAGCCTTTTCATGAAGAGCTTCGCCGAGGATCTGGTGGCGGTCGTGAGCGGCGTGGGCATCAAGAAGCAGTGGGCCAGCGAGGGGAGCCCCTGGTACAACTTCTTCGAAGAGATCGAGGTCCGGCCGTTCACGCGCCGGGACGCGGAGGAGCTGATCGAAAAGCCGATCCAGGGCATCTTCCGGCTCGAGCGGGGGGCCGTCGATCGCATCATCGAGAACACCGGCTGCAAGCCGTACCTCATCCAGAAGACCTGCATCTCCCTGGTGAATCGCATGCACGACGAGAGACGGCGCCGCATCACCATCGCCGACGTGGACGCGGTCGGCCGCATGGCGGAGGCCTGAGGACGATGCCGTCGACTCCTTATGTGATCGGTCAGTGGGTCCGGGGGGAGAAGTTCTACGGACGCGCGGCGCTTCTGGAGGAGATCCTGCAGGGGAACCGGAACTCCATCTGGCTCCTGGGCACGCGCCGGGTCGGCAAGACCTCGGTCCTGAAGCAGCTCGAACACATCACGGCGTCGTCGCCGGAGGGACCGTACTTCCCCGTGTTCTGGGACTTCCAGGGCTCCGGCGACATCGGCGAGCTGCACGGCGAGCTGCGCAACGCCATCCTGTACGCCGAAAAGGGGCTGCAGCGTCTGGGCCTGCGGCCGAGCGAGCTGGAGGGGACCGACCTGTTCGACTCTCTGGCGCGCCTGCGGCTGAAGCTGCGCGGCGTCGACAAGAAGCTTTTGCTCCTGTGCGACGAGGTCGAGGAGCTGATTCAGCTCCATCAGAAGCACCCGGCCCTTCTGAGCAAGCTGCGGCGCGCGCTGCAGTCACCGGACGACGTGCGCGCCGTGATCGCCTCGACCATAAGGCTCTGGGCCCTCACCGATGAGCGCAGCGACACCTCGCCGTTCCTGCACGGCTTCGCTCCGCCGCTCTACATTCACGGCATGGGAGACGACGAGGCCCGCGCCCTCGTCCGGCAGACGCAGCTGCCCCCTGGATCGCAGCCCGGGCTGGACGACCAGACCGTGGAGGAGGTCCGTCGGCTCTGCGACAATCACCCGTACCTCATCCAGCTCGTGTGCAAGCGCTTCCTGGAGCTGCACGACCTGCAGGAGGCGATCGAGCAGGTGGCCGCGGAGAAGGCGGTCAGCTATTTCTTCGCGATCGACTTCGAGATGCTCTCCCCCGTCGAACAGAACATCCTGCGCATCATCGCCGACAGCGGCACGGCGCGCAGCGACTCGATCCTGGACAAGGTCTCCATGGAGGCGTCCGATCTGGGCGGAACGCTCCGCCGGCTGGAGAACCTGGGATACGTGAGGCGCGACGCCGATCAGCGCTTCGTCCTGGTGAATCACTTCTTCCGCCGCTGGTTCCGCGAGCGCCAGCCGGGAAAGCCGAT
>DATFVU010000307.1:0-2024 GCA_035260145.1 Candidatus Polarisedimenticolia bacterium
CCGGCGCATCGACACGGCGGCGGTCGGCGGCTAGGGTCGGCCACATCGATGCCGACCCTCGCGGACCTGGTGCGGCGACCGCCCTCGGTCCCCTCGATCGCGGGGCTCGATCTGCGCGCGATCCGGCGCCTCAGCATGCCGGGCGATCACGTCGAGCGCGAGGCGGACCGGATGGCGGAGCGCGCCGTGCAGGGCCGGGCGTCTGCCCCCGCATGCGCCTGCGGCGGCGCGTGCCCGCGTTGTCGATCGACGCCAGGTGCATCGTCGGCCGCCGGGCGTCCGCTCGATCCGCAGACACGCTCCGGCATGGAGGCGAGCTTCGGCCACGACTTCGGCCGCGTGCGCATCCATGCCGACGGCGCTGCCGCGGACGCCGCCCACTCGCTCCAGGCGCGGGCGTTCACGGTCGGCTCGCACGTCGTGTTCGGTGCGGGTGAGTACCGCCCATCCTCGGGCGAAGGCCATCGTCTACTGGCGCACGAGCTCGCGCACGTGGTCCAGCAGGCCGGGTCCGCTGCGGGCGGGGCGATCGTCGCACGCAAGCCCGGCCCGAAGACATCGACCGGATGGCTCGGAAGGGACAACGAGTGGACGTATGTCGCGTATACCGAGACCAAGATGATCCGCGTCGCCCGCAACGTCAGCAGCACGAGCCGTGACAAGCGGATCGGGACGATCCCGTGGATCACGAACAACCCAGGCAACCTGACCGTCGACCCAGCCGGCGCGGCATCCAAGAAGGCGGGCGCTCGTGAGCCGTTCAAACAGGGTGCATCGTCGACGATCTTCAAGGCGACTCCGAAGGCGGGGTTCAGCTACGCCATCTTCGGGACGCGCTCGGCCGGTCTGAACGCGATCTTACCGGTGCTGCAGGTCATCGACGAGTCGAACCGCTCGGACAAGAAGACCCCGCTCACGATGCGCCAGGCGCTCAGCATCTACTACGCCGGCACGATCCCGAAGAAGGAGGACATCGCCGCAAAGCTGATGGCGAAGACCCCGCCGCCGACGCAGGCAGAAGCCGACAAGCAGGCGGCGGAGACCGTCGCCCGCCTCGAGGCGGACAAGAAGGCGTACGTCGAGGGTCGCACCGGGAAAGGAGGCGGCATCACGGAGAAGGGCGTCCGCCAGTTCGTGGCGGAAGCGATCCAGGAGGAGGTCCCGTCGCTCGACCCGAAGCAGGCGGATCAGGAGGCCGACCGCCTGCTGAACCAGCCCGTGCCGTCGTTCGCCGGCGACGGCGGCGACTTCGACTTCGTTGCCTCCGGCATCACCGCCAAGGAAGGGCGCCTGAACCCGGCCGGAATCGAGTATCACTGCGATGGCGGGTTCGAGCCGAACGACCCCGCGGACTACACGCCGGAGCAGGCGAAGGCGATCGAAGCGTTCAAGCGGGACCAGGTCGGGGAGCTTCGGAAGATCCTCGGCTGCTCGTAGGCCCTCGGGCGTTCTGTCAGCCTGCACGGGAGGCGTCGTCGGTGTCCGCCAGTTCGTCACCAGAAGCTCTCGACGGTGATCTGGCCCGGGCTGCGGCGGCGGTGCTTGCGCAGCCCCCGCTCGGCGAGCGCCGCGGACGCATCCTTCAGCATCTCGGGATTGCCGCAGAGCATGACCTGCGACGTTTGCGGGGCGAGCTTGAGAGCGGCCGCGCGCTCGAGGCGCCCGTCGCGGACCGCGGCCGGAATGCGGCCGGCGAGCGACCCCGTCGCCGCTTCCCGGCTGACGAACGTGACGTATTTGAAGTTCGAACGGGTCGATATCACCCGGGAAACGATTTCCTGGTAGACGAGCTCCCTCGCGTGCCGGACGGCGTGAACCAGGACTACATGGTGGAAGCGCTTCCAGGGCGCGACGGTGCGCAGAATGGACAGGAAGGGTGCGATCCCGGTTCCCGTGGCGACGAGCCACAGCGTCTCGGCATCGGGCACTTCCGACAGAATCAGGAAGCCCGCCGGGTTGTTGGCCACGTAGAGCCGGTCGCCGGCCCTGAGCCTGGCGAGGCGCGGTGAGAGCGGCCCCTGCGG
>DATFVU010000308.1:0-2029 GCA_035260145.1 Candidatus Polarisedimenticolia bacterium
TCCTGGCCGGGATGCTCCATGGCCAGGAGCCGCCCGCCTGGCTGCTGCGCCCCACGCTCGATCTGCCGGGGGAGCCGCTGCGCTACATCTCCATCAACACGGTGATCAATATGATGAACCTCGGGCTGTACACGATGTCGACGAAGCATGAGGGGATCGAGGAAGCGCGCCCGGGGTTATGATGGATACATCGCTCAGGCCCTGATCCACGCGCGCGCCCCCGCGCCGACCGCCCGGGGCGGTGCGAGACTGGAGAGAACGACCATGCGCACCCCGCGAGTCCTCCCCCTGTTGTTCGTCCTGTCCGGCGTCCTGGCCGGCCCCGCCGCCGCGGGCCCGACCACCATCGACGGCTATCTCGAATTCAAGAAGTCGTCCTTCTTCATCGTCGACGCGCAGCGCGTCGAGATCACCCCGAAGACGAAGCTCCTGGCGGGCAAATACAAGAAGGCGTCGGATATCCCCCTCGGCTATCGGATCAAGGCCAAGGGGACCCGAGGCAAGGACGGGACGATCGTCGCCACTCAGGTCGAGGCGAGCAAGAACGGCAGCGAGTTCATGGAGAAGGACGTGCTGGCCGGCACGGACCAGGCGGAAAAGGCGTACGTGCAGGCGAAGAAGGTCTCGGACGTCGGCGCGGACGGCAAGGAGCAGGTGATCGGCACGCTCAAGGAGTCCGGGCCCGAGGTCGATCGCTGCCGAGGGATCGTCGATCGCCTGCTTCCGTCCTACGTCGACCCGAAGAAGGTGCGGGTCTACGTCGTCGACAATCCGGAATGGAACGCCATGGCGATGGCGAACTTCTCGATCTACACCTTCAGCGGCCTGATGAAGGACATGGACGACGACGAGCTGGCGATCGTCCTGGGGCACGAGCTCGCCCACGCCACCTACGAGCACAGCCGCAGGCAGGCGAAGACCGGTCTGATCGCCGGCGGCGCGGGACAGGCCGCCGCGATGGGGGCCGGCCTGCTGAAGAACGACATGCTGCGATCGGCGGCGCAGGGGGCGACGGCGCTCGGCGTCACGACGTTCGGCAACGTCTACAGCCGCGAATACGAGGACCAGGCCGATCGGGTGGGGCTGCGGTACGTCTACGAGGCGGGCTTCGATTACCGCAAGGCGCCGGCGCTCTGGCAGCGCTTCGCCGACAAGTACGGCGATCAGGACAAGGTCACGAACTTCTTCTTCGGCAACCATTCGCTCTCCGCCGAGCGGGCGAAGGCGCTGCAGAAGGAGATCGATCGGAACTACAAGGATCCTCAGAAGGACCCCCCGACGCGCGCCGCTGCCAAGTGAGCCTCGCGCGCACCCTGTCGAAGCATGACTGACGGCGGCGCATCGGCGCCGATCTCCCGGCGGCGCGGCGCAGCGCTCTGGGCGTGGCTCCTGGGTCTGCTGTCGGTCGTCCTGTTCTTCGTCCCCCTCATCGCACCGCTCCTGCAGGGCGGCACGTTCGCTTATGTTCTCTACGGAGCCTGGCGCGGAAAGCTCGACCGGACCAGCGTCATCGTCGGCGCCGCCGGATCGGCCCTCGGGTTCGTCCTGTTCCTCGCGACCGAGTACATCTGGATCGTGTGAGCACCCCTCGCGGCCGGCGATCTGAATTAGACTTCCGGCCTCCGGAGGCTTTTTCGCCATGACACGTTTCACGCGCCGAAACTTCCTGCGGACCCTAGCACTGACCGGAGCGGGCGCGGCCCTTCACGGCTGCGGACGCTCGCTCATCCAGAAGGCGCACGACGTCGTCGTGATCGGGGCGGGCATGGCGGGGCTGACGGCCGCACGCGACATGCTCGGCGCCGGGCTCGACGTGGTGGTCCTGGAGGCGCGCGACCGGATCGGCGGGCGGGTCTGGACCGACCACCGCTTCGGCCCGATACCGGTCGAGTGTGGCGCCGAGTTCATCCACGGCGCACAGGCTGGAACCTGGGCCTGGCTGCGGCGGGCCGGGCTACAGGCTGAGCCGTTCGCCCGCTGGTCGGGTCGCCGGATCGCGCTGGGCGGCGGGCGCCTGGCCGGCCCCTGG
>DATFVU010000309.1:0-4686 GCA_035260145.1 Candidatus Polarisedimenticolia bacterium
GGCGCCAGCCGCGCTCCAAGGCACCGCCGATGGCGTCGTGGATCGTGAACCCTCCTCCCTGGAAATCGAGCCAGAGGCTGCGTTGCAGCGTCAGCTGATCCGGCGCCGGATCGGAATCGCCGCGCCGCTTCTCCACGAGCGTCATCGTCGTCTTCCCCGGCTGCATGAGATAGGCGGGCAGGCTCTTCCAATCCTCGGGAAGGGTCGTCTGCTGGGGATCGACCGCGGTCACGCCCTCGACGACGGCCAGCCGGAGATGCGGGCGGGCCTCGAACACCCAGGTCTCCTCCGGCGCCCACGGACCGCCCGGCGCCGGCAGCTCGAGGGCGGTCACCGGCCCCTCGTGGCGGGCCGTGATCTCGATGGTGAACCGGCCGGCGCGCGCCTGGACGCGCAGGGCGCCATCCGGATCGATCCGGGCCGCCAGCGCTCCGGCGAGCGACATCGGGACGAACTGCGCAGGGAGCGCCCGGCCCAGGACGACCTCGCGGCTCTTCCCCGAGACCTGCAGGTCCACGCGCGTCGTCAGGATCAGGGGAACGTCGTCCGTCACCTTCCGGTGAACGGTGATCTCGAGACGGTCCTCGGCCTGCTCTTCGCTGGCCTGTCTCTGCAGCCACAGCCGCCCCTGCTCGTCGCGCTGGGGGAACGGCACGGCCCGTCCGCGAACGGAGAGGCCGACGAGACCGATATCGACCGGGACCTGCAGGAGGGGCGGCAGAGCGTCCCACTCGAAGCTGCCGCTCACCGCGTGGCGGCCGGCCGGCAATCGGACTCCCGGGCCGCCGGGCTGCGGCGCGACCACGGCCGGCCGCCCGTCCACGCGCACGTCCTGCGGCGAGACGCGGGGGTCGCCCGGCAGGATCACCCAGGCGTCGCGGAACAGGAACCATTCCTGCGTGAATCGTCCGCCCCGGTCCGTGAGGTCGAGTGCCAGGCGCGAGGGCCACGAGCACTGTCTCCGCTCCGCGTCCCCCGAAAAGAAGGGGCAGCGTTTTTCCTCTTGGCCGTAGAGAACCCAGTCGACCCAGGGCCGCAACGGCGCGGGGATCGCCTCGCTCGGGATCGCGTCGGCCGCCGCCAGCGTGCGGCAGGCCAGGGCCAGGAAGACTGCGACGGGCAGGGTTCTGCGATTCATGCGTCCCCTCCGGGCGATCTCGCGCTCACCGCGTGGGACAGGCTCGGACGTCGATGGTTCCGTCCGAATTGCCGGGGAGGCTATCGCCGGTCGGCCCGCGCGTCAAGAAAAAGCTTGGCATGGTAGGATGCCGCCGGGCACGAGGCCGCCGATGACGAGAGGAAAGCAGCAGGAGAAACGGGCGCGCCGCCGCGTCGAAGTGCGCTTCGGCCCCGACCAGCCGCAATACGTCGGATTCTCGGGCAACGTCTCGCGCACCGGCATCATGGTGCGGGCGGTCCGCGTGTTCTCGCCCGGGACGGTTCTGAACCTCGAGCTCAAATTTCCCGACGGAACCTTCCACGTGCGCGGCGAGGTCGTGTGGGCGCGAGAAGGGCCGGTGCAATTCCTGTCGACCGGACGCGTCGGGATGGGGATCACCTTCCTGCAGCCGCCTCCTGATCTATTGTCCTTCCTCGAGCGCATGAGCACGGCATGAGCGGGGCCGGCGGGCGGGCTTCGGCCGCCCGCTCCCGGCTGCGTCCCGGGTTCATCGACCTCCTCGCTCTCTTCCTGATCACGCTCATCACGCTCATCGGAGGCCGCCGGCTGTTCGGCGACGCCGACGCGGCGACGCACGTGGCGACCGGGTCGTGGATCCTGGAGCATCGCGAGATACCCAGGGTCGATCCGTTCTCGGGCACGCGCGCCGGAACGGAGTGGTTCGCGCACGAGTGGCTGGCCGACCTCGGCTCCGCCCTGGCGTATCGGTCCTGCGGCTGGAACGGCCTCGTCGTCCTGGCGGGACTCGTCATCACCCTCACGCATCTCCTCCTGTTCCGCTTCCTGATCCGTCGCGGGGACGACGTTCTGGCCGCCTTCGGCGCGGTCGTGGCGGCCGCGGCGGCGTGGTCCTCGCATTGGCTGGCTCGGCCCCACCTGTTGACGCCGCTCTTGCTGACGCTCTGCGTCATCGTTCTGGAGCAGGTGGTGCGCGGGGCCTGGAGACCACGCGCCCTCCTCTTCCTGCCGCCCATCGCCCTCGTCTGGGCGAACGTCCACGGCGGCTTCCTCGTGCTGTTCGGAGTGATCGCCTGTTACGGCCTCGGCGCGCTGTTGTCACGGGGCGCACCGTCGCTGTTCCTGCCGCTCCTGGGCACGTTTGCCTTAGCCGCGGCCTCTGTGCTGGTCAATCCCTGGGGCTGGCGCCTGCCCGGCCATTTGATCTCTTTTTTCGCCCTCCAGGGCCCGGCGCTCCGGGCCACGAGCGAATTCATGCCGGCGGCGGCCGACGATCGGGCCGGTCTTGCGCTTTTCGTATTCGCGGCGCTATGTGCGGCCGGGGTCGTTTGCGGACTCAGAACGCGCGCCGCGCGGGCGATCGGCCGTCCCGGTCCGGAGGGCAAAGCACCCGCCGGGATGGGTCCGCTCCATCCGGGCGTGATGCTGGCGCTCGCTCTGACCACCGCGATGGCCTTCAGGTCGATTCGCCATGTCGATGTCATGGCGATATTCGGCGCGCTGGTGATTTCGGGTGGACTGTCGCGCCTGATGCAATCGCTTCCCGACCCGCGGATGAGGTCCGATCTGGAGGCGCTGCGCCTGCGCGAGGAGCGCAGCGGCGGAATCCTCGCCGTTGCGGCCCTCGTCCTTCTCCTGATCCTGGCGCCGCTGCGCCTGCTGCCGGCGGCCGGCTTCGACCCGGCGAAATTCCCCGTCGACGCGGTCTCGGAGCTCAAACAGGCGGGTCCGCCGCCCACAGGCCCCGTCTTCGCGCCGGACGTCTGGGGCGGCTACCTGATCCTGGAGTGGCCGCAGGCGCGCGTGTTCGTCGACGGGCGCTGGGACATGTATGGGGATGAATTCTTCAAGCGCTACGCCGACCTCTACCTGGGCCGTGGCGACTGGTCCTCGGCGCTCGATGCGGCGGAGGTGACGCTGGTCCTTCTGCCTCGCGATGCGCCGCTGGTGCAGCCGATGCGCGCGAGCGCCGACTGGATCGTCTGGCGCTCCGACGAGACGGCGGTGGTGTTCCGACGAAGAGTACGGTCTTAGGGTCCGCAGGCGTCGCCGACGCCGTTGCCGTCGGTGTCGGCCTGATCGGGGTTGTAGACGGCCGGACAGTTGTCGCACGCGTCGCCGACCCAGTCATGGTCCTGGTCGGCCTGGGAGGCGTTGGCCACGCCGGGGCAATTGTCGTCGATGTTCTGGACCGAGTCCGCATCCGCGTCGCCCGGGACGATGACGCAGGGGGACGGGTTCGAGATCTCACAGGTCCCCGGCGGCGCGACCAGGCCGAGGCAACTCTCGCCGCATGTGTTCCTGCCGCTCACGAAGTAATAGAAAAACGAGTTCGGCGGCGGGTTCTCCGTGTCCAGACTGGCGAGGTCGGGGGATCCGCTCTTGAGGCAGACATGGTTGTAGGAGAAAGATATGCCGGTGCGGGTGCCGCGGTAGATGTTGAACAGGTTCGCCTGCGGGATCTTGAGCCATCTCAAGGAGGCCGTGCCGGCGCCGGTCAGCATGAGCGTCGGCCCGACCGGTCCGGGCGGGGTCTGCACGGAGAACACGAAGGGCGCGCAGTCCTGGGCGTTGGGCGCGCCGTCGCCGTCCGCGTCGGGCGCCAGGTATTCGTAGGCGCCGACGTCGACGGTGGCGACGGCGTCGCCATTGCCGTCCTGCACGCGCGGCAGGCCATCCAGGTCCACGGTGGACAGCGGCATTCCCGGCACCGGCGTGTTGGTGCCGGCGTCGATCAGGGGCGAAGTCGACTGCAGCCGGAAGTCCTCGGCGGTATTGGTCAACGTTCCCCAGTTCGCCAGGACCTTGAAGGCGACCGAGGCGGACGCGAGGGCCGGCGTGAAGGTCAAAGTGTTGCTGGAGGTGTTGATGGCGGTGATGGTGCGGGGCACCCCGTCGTTGTTGTATTCAAGCTTCAGGTTGGTCTGGTAGCGCGCCGCCATCATCACGGCGACCGTCGTGGTGGTGCCGGCGGCGATGGTGACGTCGGTGAACGCCGGCGCGCGGACGAAGCGCGGGTCCTGGGAGGTGTTGAAGTTGACGCCGATGACCTGGCCTTCGGTGAAGTCCCCGCCGACGTTCTCGACGGTCGAGGGGAGCCTGAGGTTGCTCCACAGATCGGTGTAGCCGATGATCGGCGCGGTGAGATGGGAGAACAGGCCGGCGGTGGTGCCGGCGTTGGCGACGGTGTTCCCGATCAACATCGTGTTGGTGACGCGCACCTGCGGGTCGCCGAGCTGGGAGAAAAGGGCGTCGATGCACATGCCGCCGCCGTAGCTGGCGAAGTTGTAGCCGCCCGACACGGTGGTGCGGGTCAGAGTGTTGCCGACGATGGTGTTGTTGGTGATCTGGGCGGTCGCCTGGTAGACGTTGACGCCACCACCGAAGATCATGGACGAGTTGCCGTACACCAGATTGTCGGTGAAATTCACAGTGCCGTAGATGTAAACGCCGCCGCCGCCCAGCGACGATCGGTTGTTCTGGATGATATTGCGGGCGACCAGAGTGCCGGGGGCGCCGTCGACCCGGATGCCGCCGCCCTCGCCGGC
>DATFVU010000310.1:0-3460 GCA_035260145.1 Candidatus Polarisedimenticolia bacterium
CGGCAGGTGGCCGAGCCGTACATCCGCCGGCGCGCCCTGCGGCATCTCGAGAAGGGACGGGTCGTGATCATCGCCGCGGGAACCGGCAACCCGTACTTCACGACGGACAGCGCCGCCGCCCTGCGCGCCATGGAGGTCAAGGCCGAGGTGATCCTGAAGGCGACCCAGGTCGACGGGATCTACTCGGCCGATCCGAAGAAAGAACCCAGGGCGAAACGGTTCGACTCGATCACCTACCTCGAGGTCCTGGAGAAGGGGCTGAAGGTGATGGACGCGACGGCCATCTCCCTGTGCATGGACAATCGCCTGCCGATCATCGTCTTCAACCTCGGCACGCGCGGCAACATCATGCGCGCTGTGATGGGGGAGAAGATCGGCTCCATCGTGAAGGAGTGAGCCATGAAGGTCAACGAGATCAACCAGCGGGCCCAGCAGAAAATGCACGAGACCGTGGAGCACACGCGGAAGGAGCTGGCGGCCCTGCGGACTGGGCGCGCCTCGCTCGCCATGCTGGACGGGATCACCGTGGAATACTACGGAACGCCCACGCCGCTGAACCAGGTGTCCACGCTGACCATCCCCGACCCGACCCTGATCGTGGCGCAGCCGTGGGACGTCACGCTGATCCCGAAAATCGAGAAGGCGATCCGCTCCTCGGAGCTGGGTCTCAATCCCGCGAACGACGGAAAGGTGGTGCGCATCCCCATCCCTTCGCTCACCGAGGAGCGCCGCAAGCAGCTCGCGAAAAAGGTGCACGAGATCGCCGAGCACGGACGTACGGCGATAAGGCTCGAGCGCCGCGACGCCAATGAGGCGCTCAAGAAACTCTTGAAGGACAAGACGATTTCCGAGGACGACGAAAAGCGCGGCCTGGAACAGGTGCAGAAGCAGACCGACCTGCACATCCATCAGCTCGACGAGCTGGCGAAGCACAAGGAAGAAGAGATTCTCAAGATCTGAGCGTCACGGGCCGCGAGGGCGGAGCAACGGTCCGCGGGCCTGCTCCCGAAGCGCGAGCGCCACGCATGACCGTCGCTGCCATCATCGTCGCCGCCGGAAGGGGCGTCCGCATGGGCGCCGAAAAGCCCAAAGCGTTCCTGCTCCTGCGCGGGGTCAGTCTGCTGGAGCGCTCCGTTGGAGTCTTTCTGTCCCATCCGCGGGTGAACCGGATCGTGGCCGCCGTGCCCGACCCGGAGGCGGCGGCGCGGCTCCTGGGCCCGCTGGCCGGCCGGGTCGCCCTCGTCCCCGGCGGGGCCACGCGCCAGGACTCGGTCTTGGCCGCCCTGCGATCCCTGACGCCCGCTCCGGACGAGATCATCCTCGTGCACGACGCGGCCCGTCCCCTCGTGACCCCGGAGATCATCGACGCCGTGATCGCGGCGGCGGCCGATTCCGGGGCGGCGGTTCCCGCCATAGCGACCACCGACACGGTCCGGCAGGTCGCGGCCGACGGTGTGGTCGAGGCGACGCTGCCGCGCGAGCGCCTGCGTCTGGCCCAGACGCCGCAGGGGTTCCGGGGGGGACTGCTGCGCGAGGCGTACGACCGGGCGGAGCGCGACGGGTTCACCGGAACGGACGACGCCGCGCTGGTGGAGCGCGCGGGGCACAGGATCCGGCTCGTGGACGGGTCGGCGAACAACTTCAAGATCACCACCCCGATCGATCTGGCGTTGGCCGAGGCGATCCTGGCGAGGGAGGCCGAGGGACATGAAGGCGTCTAGGACGAAACCGCGTCCGGGCCGGACGGCCGGACGCAGCACCGGGCCCGCGGCCCGTTCCGACTCCGGCGGAGGCGCTCGAACACCGCGTGTTCTCATGAGGGTCGGCTGCGGAGCCGACGCCCACCCCCTCCGGCCGGGACGCAGGCTCGTCCTGGGCGGGGTCGAGATCCCATCCCCTCGCGGGCTGTCCGGCCACTCCGACGCCGATGTCCTGTCGCACGCCGTGTGCGACGCCCTCCTGGGGGCCCTCGCCCTCGACGACATGGGGACGCGGTTTCCCGACAGCGACGAGAGCCTGCGCGGCCGCTCCAGCCTGTGGTTTCTGGAGGAGGTGGCGCGGGAGGTCCGCGGACTCGGGTTCGAGATCGTGAACGTGGATGCGGTCATCCTCGCGGAGGCGCCGCGACTGCAGCCGCACATCGCGACCATGCGAAAGGCGGTGGCGCAGGCGCTGGCGATCGGCGTCGAGCGCATCTCGGTCAAGGCGAAGCGGCTGGAGGGGCTGGGAGCCGTCGGCCGAAGGGAAGGGATCATGGCGCAGGCCGTCGCGCTCCTTGCGGCCGAAGATCGATGACGACACCCCGCGTGCGCTTCGCCCCCTCGCCGACCGGCGAGCTGCATGTCGGCAATGCCCGCACGGCGCTGTTCAACTGGCTGTTCGCCCGCAGGCAGGGCGGCGTCCTCCTTCTGCGGATCGAGGATACCGACGCGTCGCGCTCCAGCCCGGAGCACGAGGCCCGACTCATGACCGATCTGCGCTGGCTCGGCCTGGGCTGGGACGAGGGGGCCGGCGAGGGAGGGGAGGAGGGGCCGTATCGCCAGTCCGAGAGGCTGGCTCTCTATCGCGACCGCGCCGAGATGCTGATCGAGGCCGGGCGGGCCTATCCGTGCTTCTGCCCGCCGCAGCTCCTCGAGGAGGAGCGGGCCGCGCAGCGCGAGGCGGGGCGAGCATCTCTCTACTCGGGGCGCTGCCGCCGCATTCCGAAAGACGGGGCCAAAAGCCGCCGGAGCAGCGGCGAGGCGGCCGCCATCCGCTTCGACGTCGGAGCCGTCGCGGGGGACGACTCCGCCATCGCCTTCACCGATCGGGTGCATGGCGAGGTGCGCTTCCCGGTGTCGCAGATCGGCGACTTCGTCATCCTGCGCCGCGATGGCTGGCCGTCCTACAACTTCGCGGTCGTCGTGGACGACGCGCTCATGTGCATCAGTCATGTGATAAGGGGGGACGACCACCTGTCGAACACGCCGCGCCAGATCCTGGTGTACCGGGCGCTCGGCGTGACGTCGCCGCCGCAGTTCGCCCACCTTCCCCTGATCACCGGCCCCGGCGGCGCACCGTTGAGCAAGCGCGAGGGGGCGGCGTCGGTCGCCTGGTTCCACGAGCAGGGATACCCTCCCGAAGCGCTGATGAATTATCTGGCGCTCCTCGGCTGGTCGCCCCCGGGGGGGCAGGATCTGCTGACTCCGGAGGAGCTGGTGTCGCAGTTCGACCTGGAGCGCGTGTCGCGCGCCCCGGCGATCTTCGACCGGCCGAAGCTCGACGCGCTGGCGACCCGACACATGTCGCGCCTGCCCGCGTCACGTCTGGCGGACATGGCCGCCGGGCAGCTGACCGCACAGGGCGTCGTGGAGCGGGAGGTCGCTCCCGAGATTCTGGAGTGGCTCGGTCGCCTGGCGCTCCTGTACGCGGATCGGCTCCCGAGGATGAGCGACCTTGCGAACGAGAGCTCTTTCCTGTT
>DATFVU010000311.1:0-6058 GCA_035260145.1 Candidatus Polarisedimenticolia bacterium
CCTCGGACGCGCACGCCTCACGCCCCTGCGCGCCCATCACTGGTTCCTGCTCAGTCTCGGCCTGACCCAGGCGCCCCTGTGGGTGCCGATCGTCATCGCCGCCTGGCTGTTCGGGCTGGGCTGGCGCCGGGAGAGGGGACAGAGCCTCGTCTCCGATCCCGGATTCGACGGCGTCCAGGTCCTGCTGGCTCTCGCGGGGGCGGTCGCCCTCTCCGGATTGTTCTGGTCGATAAGCCAGGGGCTCCTCGGGCTTCCCGAAATGCAGATCTCAGGCAACGGCTCGTCGGCGTACGAACTGAACTGGTATCAGGATCGCTCGGGAGACGCCTTCCCCCGGCCGTGGGTCCTCTCCGTGCCCCTGCTGGTCTATCGCCTGGCGATGCTGGCCTGGGCCCTCTGGCTGGCGCAGGCGCTGTTGCGCTGGCTGAAATGGGCCTGGGAATGCTTCACCGCCGGCGGCGCCTGGCGCCCCCTGCGCAGGAAGCGAGCCACGCCGCCCCCCCTCGCGACGCCGGGAGGCGCTCCCTCCTGATCGCGGGGGCGATCAGAATAGATTGCCCAGCTGGAAGTATCCCGGCCCCACGCGCATGGTGTGGGTGATGCGCGCGGGCAGATAGTGGTAGAGGATCGTCGAGGCGATCGTGTGCGCCAGCGCGAGCGCGAACAGGTTCGGACAGCGACGGAACAGGGCGCAGAAGCAGTAGGCGGCGCCGAACGTGACGATGCTGAGGAACGGGTTCGGCAGGTGCAAAGCGCCGAACAGCGCGGCGCAAGTCAGATCATGGCCGATCGGGTTCGCGATCACCTCTCCCATCCGCCGGCCGATGACGCATTGCAGGCCGTACTCCTGAAACAGCGCCCAGGGATATCCCCACAGAAACGCCAGGGCCGTCCGCCTCAGATCGAGGCCGACTCCCCCGCCCAGGTACAGTCCCAGGGCCGCCGCCAGGACGAGAGACGGCGTCACCACCAGGACCGCCTCCCGCAGGGCCGGCCCGAAGGTGTCGACGCGGATTCCCAGATCGGCCGGCCTGTCGCCGTGTCGCAGGTGGGACACGAGCGTGAAGACGAAGAACAGCACGAACGCCGGCCCCTGGTACGACTGGGGGAGGGGGTCGATGTACCAGATGTAGACCATCAGGAACGCCACGACCAGCGCGACCTCGATCCCCGAGACCAGGGTGGCGCGCTCCCGCCTGATGACTTGCTGCCTTATCGGCGCTTCGCTCATCTCAGCCCTTGAAGAAGAAGGCCCGGGTCACGTCCACGAGAGCGTGCGTTGACGCCGGCGCCAGGATGCGGCGGGTCCTCATGTAGACCCAGCCGTAGGCCATCCCGGCCAGAGTGGCGAGGAGCCCGTATCTCCAGTCGGGTGCGGGCCCGTTGTCGAGATGCGCCGCGCCGAAAATGACCGAGGCGATCAGGAGCGCCGCATAAGGCCGCCCGGTGGTTCGCTCGACGAGCGACTGGATGAACCCCCGGAACAGCACCTCCTCGGGAAGGCCGGTGAAGATCAGAATCATGACGGCCGCGGCGAGCATGACCGGAAGGCCCCCGCCGCGCACGCCGAAGCTCAGAAATCCGCTCAGAACGCCGATCGGAATGCCGACGGCGCAGAACGACACGAACGCGACGGTCGCAACAAGAAGATCGCGACCGCCGAGCCTCAAGACCAGCCCCGTCGAATCGAACCCACGGACGATCAGCATCAGGTAGAGCAGGAGATCGAGGCCGACAACTCCCGCGAGGATCGCCCCGGCACCACCGGCCGGCCAGGGGAAGCAGGGCTTCAAAAGCCGCATCTCCACCGGAATCCACAGCGACAGCACCACCAGGGCGTCCCCGGCGGCCCGCGCCCGGCCGAGCGGCAGCCCGATCGCCAGAGCCGTCGGGACCACGACATATGAAACAAGACGCAGCGCTCCGGCCGGCGTGACATGCCCCGGGACGGACCAGTACAGAAGGCACGGCAGGAGAAGGACGGCGGGGAGGACCATGAGCCGGCCCGGCCGGTCGTCGACCAGACTCTTGACGAACGCGATTCCCCGCCCGGACAGGAGCGCGGGAAGGGGCAGGAGGAGCAGCGCGAGCGCCACGAGGGACAGGGCCAGCGCCGGAGTGTCGGCCGGTGACAGATCCGCCCGCCGCGCGACGAGGCCGACGGCCCCGACCACCAGCGCGACCGCCGCGACGGCGCACGCGACTCTTCGGGGGCCGAGGAAAGCACCGGAGGTCAAAGGATCTCTTTGAGGCGATCGCGCGAGATGTTGCCGCCGCACAAAACGATCACGACATTGCGCCCGGCGCAGCGCTCCTTTTCCTTGAGGTAGCCGGCCACGGCCACGCCCGCGGCCCCCTCGACCAGGGTGTGATGATGGTCGATCACCAGGCGCATCCCCTCCTTGATCTCCTCTTCCGAGACCAGGACGTAGCGGTCCACGTACGTCCGGCACAGGTCGAGGGTGATCGCCCCCGGCTCGACCGCCCCGGCGGTCCCGTCGGAGAGCGTCGGCGTCGATTCCATCTCGAGAATGCGCCCGGCCCGCACCGAATGATGCATCACCGCCGAGTTCTCGGGCGAGCAGGCGACGACGTCGACCCGACGCCCTGTTTCCTTGAGATATCCGGCGATCCCGGTGATGAGCCCGCCGCCGCCGAGGGCCACGAACAGCGTGTCGACCGATTCGAGCTGGCGCGCCAGCTCCGGCCCGATGGTCCCCTGCCCCGCGACCACGACCGGATCGTTGTAGGGGGAGATGTAGGTCCGGCCGTTGTCGCGCGCGTACCGTCGCGCGAAGATCTCGGTCAATCCCGAGTCGGTCGCGTGGGTGCGCACCTCGGCGCCGTACGACCGGATGTTCGCCACCTTGGCGGGCGAAGCGTTCTCCGGCACGTAGATCACGCCGGGGATCCGGAGCGCCTCGAGGCCGCAGGCGACCGCCGCGCCGTGATTTCCGGACGAGGCGGTGACGACACCGCCCGCCCGCTCCGCCGGCGTCAGCGACAAGAGCTTGTTCATCGCCCCTCGCAGCTTGAAGGAGCCCGTCGCCTGCAGATTTTCCATTTTCATGTACACGCGCGCGCCGCCGGCCCGGCCGAGGGCGCGCGACTCCTCGACTGGCGTTTCGCGCACGTACGGACGGATCCGTTCCGCGGCGGCTTCGACCTCGGCCCTCATGTCCATGAATCGGATCCCCGGCCCGCGCTCGACGACGTGCGGCGCATACCGCACCCGTGGATCGCCGGCGGGTGATAGTCTACATGGCGGCGGCGGGAACGAGGCGTCCGGAAAGGGGGTCGAGCGTGGATCCGGCGGTTCAGGCGGCCCGCGGGCAGGCCCGCGCGAGCGGCGAGGCGGTTCCAACGCAGCGTCGCAACCTCCTGTCGTACGTCGAGGCCCTGCCCCGCTTCGGAGAGCGCGAGGCGTTTCTGTGGAGAGAGGGGGTGCGCTGGCGCCGGCGCACCTACGCCGATCTGCACCGCCGCATCCTGTCCTGCGCCGCCGCCCTGAGCGCCGCCGGGCTGCGACCGGGGGACGCCGTCCTCATCCAGGGTCCGGACGGCGCCGACTGGATCGAGGCGCTTCTCGGGACGCTGTGGGCCGGCGGCGTCGCCGTGCCTCTCGAGAGCGCCACGCCGGACGACCTGCGCGCGCGCATCGCGGCCAAGGTCGGCGGGCGGCTCCTCCTGTCGCAGCGCGACGTGGCCCCGCCCGCCGGGGCGCGCCGCATCGAGCTCGGCTCGTGGGCGGAGCTCGCGGCGGCCGCGCGCGACTCCAGCGTCGACCCGGGCCCGGAGGACCGCGCCGAGATCATCTTCACCTCCGGAACCACCGGCGATCCGAAGGGCGTCATCCTCACGCACGGCAATCTGCTCTCCGATTTCGCCCCGATCGAGCGCGCCTATCTGAAGCGCGAGCGGCTGGTGCGGGCCTTCGGGGCCCTCCGGTTCCTGACCACCCTTCCCCTGTCGCACATGTTCGGGCAGGCGATGAACGTCTTTCTGGCCGCCACGATGGGGTTGACCGTCGTGTTCGTGCCGCCGCGCCCGCGCGATGTCCTGGAGGCGTCGCGGCGCCTGCGGGCGTGGGGCCTGTTCACGGTGCCGCGGCTCCTCGATCTGCTCGCCGCGGAGCTCCGGAGGTCGCTGCAGGAGGAAGGCAGGCTCGAAATTTACTTGAAGCGCCAGGAACGATTCGCCGGACGCCCCTTCTACCTGCAGGCGCTCCTGCTGCCGCGCTTGCAGCGCATGTTCGGCTGGCGATTCCGGCTGATCGTGTCGGGAGGGGCCCGTCTCCCCGAACCGGTCGATCTGTTCTTCCGGCGCAGCGGCTATCTCGTGGTGCAGGGCTACGGCCTCACCGAGACGGCGCCCATCGTGTCGATCTCGAATCCATTCGACCGCGCCGCCGGAAGCGTCGGCCGTCCGCTGGCGATCCAGGAGGTGAAGCTGGGCCCGGACAACGAGGTCCTGGTGCGCGGTCCGAACGTGACCTCGGGTTATCTGGGGGCTCAGGACGGATTCGAGGGGGGCTGGTTCCGGACCGGTGATCTCGGCGAGTTCGACGGCGCGGGCCGGCTCCGGATCCGCGGCCGGGTGAAGGACGTCATCGTCACGGCCGAGGGGGAGAACGTCCACCCGGGAGACGTCGAGGCCGCTTTTCTCGGCCAGCCGGGTGTCCGGGGGGTCTCCGTCCTCGGCTGGCCGATGGAGCGCGGCGAGCGCGTGCACGCCGTCCTGCTGCTCGATCCCGGGATCACGGCGCTGGAGGCGGTGAGGCGAGCCAACGAACGTCTGCTTCCGAAGCAGCGCGTGCGCGGACACACGGTCTGGCCCGACGAGGACTTTCCCCGGACCTCGACCGGCAAGGTGCGCCGCTCGCTCCTGCGCGAGCGCGCCATCGCCCTCGAGCGCGCTGCCGCGGCGGCGCCCGGAGCGACGGCCGATCGGGAGCCGGGGGGCGTGCGCCGGCTCGTGGCGTCGATTGCGAACGTCCGGCCGGAGAATCTTCAATCATCCACGCGCCTCGGGGAGGGGCTGGGCCTCGCCAGCCTCGACCTGGTGGAGCTCGCGGCCGCGTTCGAAGAGGAGTTCGGAGTCAGCCTACCTGAAGAGCGCCTTGGCGCGGCAACGATCGCCGACCTGGAGCGGATCGTCCTCTCCGCGGCGTCGCCTCCTGCGGATCCTGATGGCTCAGCGCCGGTGCCCGTCCCTGGAACGCCCGGGATCTCTCATGGCGCCCCCGGGTCACAGGCCGGACCGCCAACCTCGGCCGGCGGCGAGCCGGGCGCTCCTCCGGCGCCGATCGAGGCCGGGCGGCGCGATCCGGCCGTCCACGCCCCGCGGATGCCGCACTGGACGCGCCTGTGGTTCGTTCGCTGCGCGCGCCGCCTCATCGAGGAGGTGGTCCTCGTTCCCATCGTCCGCCTCTACGCCCGTCCTCAGATTATCGGTCTGGAGCATCTGAAGAGCGCCCGGCCGCCCTACCTGTTCGTGCCGAATCACCGGAGCTTCATGGACAGCGGCCTGTTCAAGGCGCAGCTTCCCCGCCCCCTGCGTGGACGGATCGCCCCCGGAATGACGACCCGCCATCACCGCGGCTTCTTCGGGGAGGTCGACGCGGGCCGTTTCCGCTACCTCAAGGAGTCGTTCCAGATCGCCCTGGTCGAGTCTCTTTTCAACGCCTGGCCTCTACCCGAGACCGCGGGAATCCGCGGCAGCCTCTCCTACGCCGGGGAGCTCATGGACGAGGGATATTCGATCCTGATCTTCCCCGAAGGAAGGCACGTGCCGCCGCCCGGGATCGAGCCGTTTCGGAAGGGGATCGGAATCTTCGCGCGCGATCTGCGCGCCCCGGTGATTCCCGCATACATCGAAGGGACCGACAGGGTCCTTCCCAACGGACGCTACTGGCCGCGCTTCGGCAGGACCCGGCTGATCCTCGGCCCCCCTTTGCATGTCGACCCCGATGCCGATGCCGCCGAAGTGACTCGACAGATCGAGGCGGCGGTCCGCAGGCTGGGCCCCACCCCCACCTGACGCACGCGGCGGTCACCCG
>DATFVU010000312.1:0-2097 GCA_035260145.1 Candidatus Polarisedimenticolia bacterium
CGCGCCTGCTGGAAGTGATAGAAGAAGTGGATCTGGTCGTTCTCCGAGGCCCCGAGGACGGTCGAGGCGATGAGGATCGTCGCCACGTTCAGCGGGATACGGGTCAGTCGCATCACCAGGAACATCACCAGGATCGCGAACAGCGACGGGATCATCGCGAGGAGCCGCGCGGCCCCGCTGCGGAAGACCAAAAGGAAGGCGACGAAGATGATCGCCGCCGTCAAGACGAAGCTCTCGGTGAGCGTGGGGACGAGGTACTCGCCGATCTTTGCCTGGAGCAGGCCCTGCCCCACGACGCGCATGCGGCAGTCGCGCAGCGCCGGCTGCCGCGACGCCGCGGCGTCCCAGGACTCCCGTACCGCGGCCTTCAGGTCGCTAACACCCGTGAAATCGTTGCCTCGGTAGATGATCGACAGGCGCGCGTTCGCCAGCGAGCCGACGTCCATGAAACCGCGCGCCCCCGGCTCCCGCAGCAGGATCTGATCGAGCTCCTCCGCCAGGCCCGGCCACGCGGCGGGATCGTCGGGCAGGCGGTCGCCCTGGCCCGCCGCGTAGCGCAGGTAGCGCAGGAGGGTGGTCGGCCCGGTGACGGAGCCGATGCGGCGGTCGCGCTCGAGATGCCGCGCGAACTCCTCGAGCCCCTGCAGGATCCCGGGACGCAGGAGCGCCCCGTCGGGACCGGAGACCCAGGCCTGGATCATCGACAACCCCGAGATCGCGGCCTCGAAGCGGCGCGTGTCCTTGACCAGCGGCAGGTCAGAGTCGAGATAGTCGAGCGCGTCGGTCTCGATCCGCATCGGCTGGAGCACGCCCGGAAGGCCGGCGAGCGCCAGGGCGCCCAGGCCGGCCAGGAGCGCCGCCAGTGACACCATGATCCAACGCCAGCGAAACGAGAACGCCGGCAGGGCGTCGAACAGCCCGAGCAGCCGCCGACCGGCCGCGGTGCGCCGGCGCAGGACGGGGGTGGCGAAGGCGCTCTGCAGCGCCGGGAACAGGGTGAACACCACGACCCACGTCAAGAGCAGGCCGGTCGCCACCCATAGCCCCATCTCGCGAATCGGCCGGATGCCCGAGACGGCCAGCGCCGCGAAACCGATCGCGGCCGCCACGATCGACGCCGTGGTGGCCACGAATTTGTCGGCCAGGGCCTCGACCTGGTGCTCGCCGACGGGCCGGTCCTCCGGACACTCGACGAAGCGCGACTGGATGTAGACCAGGGACGCGGTGCAGGTGACCAGAATCGTCAGAGGCACGAGCGAAGAGACGATGGTGAACGCGAACCCCATCAGGCCGCCGGCCGCCACGGTGAGCGCCACGCACACGGCCAGGGTCACGAGGAACGCGGCCAGCGTCCTCACCGACCGGTACAGCACCAGTGTGATCGCGACGACGAACAGCCCGAACAATGGAAAGTATCTGAGACTCGCGCTCGCGGTCTCCGCCTCGAGGTAGGCGTCGACATAGGGGCCGCCCACCCTGTGGATCGTCACGGAGGCGCCCGGCCCGGTTTCGAGCGGAGCCAGCGCCCGATCGATCCCCCTCAACGCCTCGTCGCGCTCCCCGGCGCCTCCGACCTCGAGCTCGAGGGCGAGACCGAGAAAGTCGGGGCCCAGAAGGCCCTGCGCGCGGAGGAGATCGGTCCCCGAAGCGAAGCGACGGAAATCGTCCGCCCACTCCGGTGACCCCCGCCCTCCGGGGCGCATCCGGTCGTACAGGGCCAGGGCCGAGACGGTCTTGACGCGGGGCACCGCCTGCAGCCGGCGCTCGACGTCGCCGAGCCGGGCGAGCGCCGCGGGGTCGAACGGATCGGGCGCGTCGAGCAGCAGGACGACCTGCTCCCCCTCGGGAAACAGAGCCTGGAACTCGCGGTTGGCGCGGAAATCGGGATCGCTCTCGACGATCAACCGCGCGATCGAAGGGTCGCTCTCGACCCGCAGGGCGCGGACGATGGCGACGGGAACGATCAGCGCCGAGCAGGCGAGGATCAGGACCCGCCGCGCGACGATGAACCGGAAGAGTTTCCGAAGGGTCGGAGAAACAGTCCCGTCCATGGGCGCACAGGGTAGCGCACGCCGGCGCCCCTGTCATGCGGCGGGC
>DATFVU010000313.1:0-7385 GCA_035260145.1 Candidatus Polarisedimenticolia bacterium
GAGGGACGGACGGGCCGGTCGCCGCGGGAGCCCTGGCGGGGCGTGGCATCACCGCTCCGCCGCGGGCCGCGATGGAGGAGGGCGAGCCTCGCTCGCCGCTGCCGAACCGCCCGGCGCTGGCCGCGGCGCGACCGGCGCGCCGCCTGCTTCTTCTGAACTTCGACGGGGCCGACCTCGACTCGATCCTCACCATGCAGGCGCAGGGGAAACTGCCCGCCTTCTCCCGCCTGGTGGAGGAGGGGACGTATGGACGACTTGCGTCCGTGCGGCCCTGTGTCGGCCCGGTCACCCGGGCGGCGCTCGTGACCGGCATGCTGCCGTACCGGAACGGCGTGCGCAGCAGCCAGGCCCGAAGCGTCCTCGGCCGGGATCCCTGGCTGGATCTCGTGCTGCCGGGCATCGGGTTCGACATCCTCATGTCGCCATTCCTTGAGCGGCGCGCGACCACGGTCTCGGACCGCCGGGCGCCGTCCCTGTGGGAGATCAGCGCCCGCTTCGGGGGGGTGGGGGAGGCCGCGGGCTGGGAGGTGGATGCCGACGCATCGCGCCGCGGGCCGTCGGATGCCACGGGTCCACCCGCGCCGCAGGACTGGATGACCGACCTGGTCGATCCCGAGATCGCGCGGATGAAGGATGCCGCCGCGCGCGGCCTGATCCGGGAGATCGCGCGCGCCGCCGCGGCGGACGCCGCGGCCTCCGACGCGCTTAAGCGCCTCGGAGCCATTCCGGGGCGCGGTCTGATCGCCGTGTCGTTCCCGGGACTCGACCGGATGGCGCACGTGTTCCTGCGCTACGCGCGTCCGTCCGATTTCGGCAACGTCTCGTCGCGCGACCGGGAACTCTATGGCACGGTGCTGGAGCGCTACTACCGCCGGATGGACGGCATCATCGGAAGTGTCCTGCAGCCGGAGGAGGATGGGACGCTCCTGATGGTCACGGCGACGCATGGAATCTCGCCGGCTCCCGCGGCACGCCGCCTCAGGGACGAGATCCTCGGCGGGGAGCACCTGTCCGGCGTCCATGACGATGCGCCGCCGGGATTCCTGTTCGTGCACGGTCACGACGCGCTGCGCGGCCGCGTGTTCGGGAGGGGGTCGATCGCGGACGTTGCCCCGACGGCCCTCTACGCCCTCGGACTTCCCGTGGCGCGCGACGCCAACGGCAGCATCCTGGCGGGCGTCTTCAGCGAGCTGTTCACGGCCTCGCATCCCGTGACCGTCATCGAGAGCCACGGCCCCAAGCCCTGACCCGGACGCCTCGTCGCAGGCGACGAACCGCAGATTCCGGTTGACGGGGCGCTTTTTCCGACGTACTTGACTGTCATCGCTGACCCCGTTGTCATCGGGTCACATGAGTCCTCGCGCTATAGGAGGTTGCATGCGCCCGTGCCTCTCGGTTCGTCACGCTCCCCGCCATGCGCGATCCGTGATCCCGATCCTGATGATCCTTTCCGCCCTCCTCCTGGCGCCGCGGGAGCTCGAGGCGAAGAAGCCGCCGCCGGTGTGCACCCCCCAGGTTCCCTGTACCGATCCGCGCGGCTGCCCCAATCTGGTGATCGACCCGGGGGTCCTGACGAACGTCTACTTCGACGTTCACACCTTCGCGCCGACCGACTGCGCCGTGGTCGAGGGGATGGTCACGGCCGGCACACGGAATCTCATCCTGTTCGACACGCAGACGAACAATCTGGGTCCTGGGGAGCTGTTCCTCGGGAACCCGCTCGATC
Organism: Candidatus Polarisedimenticolia bacterium; assembly: GCA_035260145.1. GTDB lineage: Bacteria > Acidobacteriota > Polarisedimenticolia > Gp22-AA2 > Gp22-AA2 > Gp22-AA3. The sequence goes on from DATFVU010000313.1 coordinate 1,727, forward strand.
ATCCGGAATGGTTCGATCTGACGACCTGCCACGGTCACGCGCACATCAAGGACTACGCCGACTATCGCCTGTGGACGCCGTCCGGCTACCAGCAGTGGAAGGCGCTGCGTGCCGCGAGTCCGAACCTGTGCGCGCAGCAGGTCCTGGACGCCAACCCCGCTCTCTCCTCCCAGCTGGTGCGGGGGAACAAGCTCGGCCTCTGTTTCTTCGACGTAGTGTTGATGGGGGAGGTCTCCACCGCCTCGATGCTCTGCCCGGGCACGCCCGATCCGCGGAAATACCTGGAGTGCGACTTCGCCGGCCTGAGCGTCTGCTGGGCCGACATCTACGAGCCGATCTACGGCGTCGTCGACGGTCAGTGGATCGACGTCACGGACGTCCCCGACGGCGACTACGTCCTGGAGAACGAATCGAACGCCAAGCGGCTGATCACGGAGACGAACTACACGGACAACTCCAGCGCCGTCTCCATCCGCATCCACGGCAAGAAGGTGCGAGTCCTCGGGATCATGTAGGCGCCCGCGCTCACCGACGATCTCCCTTCGGTTGACACCGCCCGTCGCGTCGGGTATTCTTGTCCGGCCTCTTGCGACAGAGCACTTTTAATCCGGTCCGGCGAGGCCGGGAAGGTGGCGGCGGTGGCGGCTGACAAAATTCAGGCACGCGAAGACGATACCCGCGGATGCGCGGGATTTTTTTTGCCCGGGGGGTCATGACCGAGCCGAAGAGCGTCAGCGTCATGGACGCCGACAAGATCGATCGCTCCGTGACGCGCATCGCGCACGAGATCGTGGAACGCCACCGGGACGTCGGTGCGCTTGTGCTGGTCGGCATTCGCACCCGCGGGGTCCCTCTGGCCCGGCGGCTCCAGGAGAAAGTGCGTAAGATCGAGGGGAAGGATCTCCCCCTGGGTGTTTTGGACATCAACCTGTACCGGGACGACATCACCACGGTCGGGCCGTCCGCCATCCTCAAGGAGACCATCATCCACTTCCCGATCGACGAGCGTCAGGTCATCCTGGTGGACGACGTGCTGTTCACGGGGCGGACCATCCGGGCGGCTCTCGACGGCCTGATGGACTTCGGCCGGCCCAGGAGCATCGAGCTGGCGGTCCTGATCGATCGCGGCCACCGCGAGCTGCCGATCCGGGCCGACTACGTCGGCAAGAACGTGCCCACCAGCCTCGACGAGATGGTGCAGGTGCTGTTGAAGGAGGAGGACGGCAGGGACGAGGTTCTGCTGCTGAAGAAGCCCGAGAAGAAGGAGAGCCGCAAGCAGACGGGCCGGGAGACGGCGCGGGCGGCGAGGTCGGGGACGTGATCGAGGGGACCCGGGTGCGCATGTCGGCACGGAAGTCGGCGGTCGCGAGCGCGAGGCCCAAGCAGCGGCCCGCGCCGTCCCGGAAGCCGCAGGAGGCGGCGCCGGCGCTGGTGGAGGCGGCGGGGGAGGCCCGCGTCGAGACAAGGACGCTGACGGCCCTGAAGCACAAGCACCTGCTCGGCATGCAGGGGCTCACCGCGGAAGAGATCGATCTGATCCTGGACACGGCGCGATCGTTCGCCGAGATCTCGACGCGCACGGTGAAGAAGGTTCCGACGCTGCGCGGCAAGACCATCGTCAATTTCTTCATGGAACCGTCGACGCGCACGCGCTCCTCGTTCGAGATCGCCGAGAAACGCCTCTCGGCCGACACCCTGAACTTTGCACCGTCGCAGTCGAGCGTCGTCAAGGGGGAGAGCCTCCTCGACACGGCGCGCAATCTGGAGGCGATGGCGCCCGACATGATCGTCATCCGGCACAAGTCGTCGGGGGCGCCGCATTTCCTGGCGCGCCACTGCCGCTCGAACATTATCAACGCCGGAGACGGCTGGCACGAGCACCCCACCCAGGCGCTCCTGGACGCCTTCACCATCCGCGCCAGGAAGGGGCGGCTCAAGGGGCTTCGGGTTGCCATCGTCGGCGATTTGATGCACAGCCGCGTTCTGCGCAGCAACATCTTCCTCCTGAAAACGATGGGGGCGGACGTGGTCGTGTGCGCCCCGCCGACCCTCACGCCGGTCGAGATGCAGAGCCTGGGTGTCGGGGTCACCTTCCGGATCGAGGAGGCGCTTCAGGGGGCGGACGTCATCATGATGCTGCGCATCCAGCGGGAGCGCCAGCAGGGCGGGGCGTTCCCCTCGACGCGCGAGTACTACAACCTGTTCGGACTGACGGTCGAGAGGGCGCGCCTCGCCAAGCCGGACGTCATCATCATGCATCCGGGCCCGATGAACCGGGGGGTCGAGATCGACAGCGCCGTCGCGGACGGGCCGTACTCGGTCATCCTCGAGCAAGTCACGAACGGCGTGGCCGTGAGGATGGCCGTCCTCTATCTCCTCGCGGGGGGGACCCTTGGCGGGATTGCTGATTAAGGGCGGCCGGGTCATCGACCCGGCCTCGAAGACGGACGCCGTCATGGATCTGTGGATCGACGACGGCCGTATCGCCGAGCGACGGCCTTCCGGGCAGGGGCGCGCCGCCTCCCCCGCGGGGGCGCGCGTCCTGGACGCCACCGGCCTGTGGGTGTGCCCCGGGCTGGTCGACATGCACGTGCACCTGCGCGAGCCGGGACAGGAGCACAAGGAGACGATCGAGACCGGCACGCGCGCGGCCGCCGCCGGCGGCTTCACCTCGATCGCCTGCATGCCGAACACTGATCCCTGGAACGACGGGCTGTCGGTCACGGAGTACATCGTGTCCGAGGCGCGGCGCAAGGGAGTCGTGAACGTCTACCCGATCGGCTGCGTCAGCAAGAATGGCAAGGGGCAGGAGCTGGCGGAGATCGGGGACATGGTGCGCTCCGGGGCGGTGGCGGTGTCGGATGACGGCCGTCCGATCGGCAACAGCTATCTCCTCCGCATGGCGCTGGAGTACACGAAAATCTTCGGCGTCCCGGTGATCGACCATTGCGAGGATAAAAGCCTGAGCGCCGCGGGCGTCATGAACGAAGGGTACATCTCGACCATGCTCGGCCTGAAGGGAATCCCGGCGGCCTCGGAGGAGGTCGCGGTGGCGACCGACCTGGCGGTGGCCGCCATGACGCAGGGGCGCCTGCACCTGGCGCACCTCAGCACGCGCGGTAGTCTGGACAAGGTGCGGCGGGCCAAGGCGGACGGCATCCGTGTGACGTGCGAAGCGACTCCGCATCACCTGGTGCTGACCGACCAGGCGGTGGCGGACACCGACTACGATCCGAACACCAAGATGAATCCGCCGCTGCGCCGCGAGCAGGACCGGCAGGCGCTGGTCGAAGGGCTGGCGGACGGCACGATCGACGCCATCGCCTCGGATCACGCGCCGCATCATGCGGACGAGAAACTCGTGGAGTTCGACGACGCGCCGTTCGGGGTCATCGGTCTCGAGACGACCGTGCCGCTGGTTCTCGATCGCCTGGTGCGCGGGGGCGCTTTGACGCCGACGCGTTTCGTCGAGGTTCTGTCGGTGAATCCCGCCGCGATCCTGGGGATCAGGAAGGGAACCTTGAAGGTGGGATCGGACGCCGACGTCACCCTGATCGATCCCGACCTGGAGCGCCGGGTGGACGTGGCGCAGTTCCAATCGAAGTCGCGCAACAGTCCGTTCCACGGCCTGACGCTGCGCGGCTGGCCCGTCGCCACTCTGGTGGGGGGCCGCGTCGTCCACGAGCTGCAGCCCGCCACCATCCGCTGAGTCGATGAACGTGCCCCGCTCGGCGCCGCCCGCGGGGGCCGGACCCGCCCGCCCGGGGCGCCGTCCCGCTCCGTCGCTCCTGGCCCTCCTGGCGATCGCCGCCGTCCTTCCCGCCTGCCGCGGGTTCGACTCCACGCACCCGGACATCGTCCTGATCGTGGTCGACACGCTCCGGGCGGATCATCTGGGGGCCTATGGCTACGATCGCGGCACCACTCCGCACCTCGACGCCCTGGCGCGGCAGGGGACCGTCTTCGACGCGGCCTGGTCGGCCGCGCCCTGGACGCTGCCGTCGGTGATGTCGATCATGACGTCGCGCTATCCATCGAGTCATCGCGTCGAGAACGACGGCCTGAAGCTCGGGGCGGACACGCCGACCCTGGCCGAGACGCTGCAGCGCTCCGGCTACGCGACCGCCGCCTTCGTGTCGCACGTCTACGTTTCGGCCCCGTTCGGCTTCGGACGCGGATTCGAGACCTTCGAGGACTTCGGCCTGTCGCGGCCCGGCTATCGCCTGGAGGCCGGCATGGAGCCGCGCGCCGACCGGGTCACCGACTCGGCCCTGGCGTGGCTCGATCGCCAGGGTCGGCGCCCCGTCTTCCTGTTCGTGCACTTCTTCGACCCGCACTGGCCGTACGATCCGCCCGAGAAATTTCGCCCCCCGGACGAGGCGGGTTATCACGGTCCTCTCGACGCCGGCTACGATTCCATTTCAAGATTTCTCGACCCGCGGCAGCCGTTGCCGGACGATTATCGCGCCTTTCTCCTCGCCCGTTACGACGGCGAGATCCGATTCGTGGACGAGCAGATCGGCAGGCTTCTGGATCACCTGTCCGCCTCGGAGCGCGGGCCGCGGGCCTGGGTCGTCGTCACCGCCGATCACGGCGAGGAGTTCAAGGAGCACGGCTCGATGGGGCATGGTCGCCGGCTGTACGAGGAGGTGGTCCGCGTTCCCCTGATTATCCGGCGGCCCGGGAAAGGCGGAACTCCGGACGTCGCGGCGCGGGTGGGGGCGCCGGTCAGCGGCATCGATCTCTTTCCGACCCTCGCGGCGGCCGCCGGCGCGTCTCCGCCGGCGGACGTCCAGGGGACGAGTCTTCTCCCTCTGCTGCAGCCTCCGGGCCCCAGGCCGCCCGCCGGCCGGCCGCTGGTCTGCGAAACGATCCGGCTGAACGCCCACCTGAAGGCGGTCCGCGTCGGGCCCCTGAAGCTGATTCAGTCGATGGATGAGAACAGGGCCGAGCTGTACGACCTGGCGGCCGATCCGCGCGAAGCCCGCGACGTCGCCGGCGCCCGGCCGGACGACCGGAAGGCTCTGGCGCGGGAGCTGTTCTCGCGCGTCGATTATCTGTCCGGCGGCTGGAACGTCCGCTGGAGCAGCGACGGCGGGAAGCGCCGCTTCCATGGACAGATCCGGACCCCGGGAATCTTCCGGACCGTCGTGCCCCTGTTCCGTGAGGCGGGCACGTACACCCTCGAGGCGCCGGGCGTCCTTAATTTCTCGGACGTCGACCAGACGGGATGGAGCGGACTCTCGTTCACGACCGCCCCCGAGGACGCGGGAGCGGAGTTCTACCTCCTCATCGACGGCCGGCAGCAGCCGGAACGGATCTTTCTCGGTGGAAACGCGAACCATCCGCGGACGCTGCCGTTCCCGCTGGAGGGACGTCCCTCCGTGGAGGCCGCCTTTTCGAAGCCGCCGGGCGCCGACGGCCGCGAGCTGGGGTATTTCATCTGGCGCCTGCGCCCGGCGGCGCCCGACCGGGAGGTCGTTCTGGACGACGAGATCCGGGAGAGGCTAAGATCCCTCGGCTACATCAACTGAGGGAGCGATCGCGGGAGGGAGAAGGGGCGTGGGGGTGACGGAGACGACCGGTCGGCCGGGCGCACCGCCCGGCGTTTTTCTGCGTGGCGCCTGCGTCCCGCTCTCGGTGATCTCGGCACTGGCGG
>DATFVU010000314.1:0-2208 GCA_035260145.1 Candidatus Polarisedimenticolia bacterium
GGCGCCAGAGCCAGGGCGCGGCGGTAGTTGTCGGTCGACGTCTGCAGCTCGCCGTCCCAGGACTGCAGCAGGGCTAGGCGGTGGACGGCCCGAACGTTGGTGGGGTCCTGGCCCGCGGCTTCCTCGTACAGAGCCTTCGCGGCCTTGAAGTCCTTGCGGGCGAAGGCCTCGTCGGCCTGTTTCACGACGTCGGCCGCCTGCGCGCTAAACACAGGCAGGCAGACGAACAGGAGCAGGGCGAGCCAGACGCCGGCGCTTTGGGCGTGAGGGCGTCGATTCACGAAGCGTCACGCGCGGAGCGGCCGGCGCCGCGACGCAGCGAGCATCGCACGGAGGGCGGAACGGGCGAGGTCACACCCCCTCTGAATGAACCGAACGGAAGGCGCTGGATGAGAAGCGCGCAGGCCGCAAGCGCCGTGTTCCCCGCGCTTTCCCGCTGCTTTCGCAACGGCGGCATCTTATATCGCAACTCAACTCGTCTTGACAAGCGCGCCCCGTCGCTGGTAGTGTCCCAGCCTCTCCGCGTCGACCGCGAGGTCGGGTGTCCGGTTCGGCCCTGCTCTGGGCCGCATTGAATGCGCACTTCGCCGCCAGCCCCGGCCGGCGGCAGCGGCTCAACTCCGGCGTATTGGGCGATGTCGCGGCCAGGGAATGGGCCTCTCTCCTGGAACCTCTGACGTCCGAGCTGCATCCAGGATGGGAGCGGGCGGCGCATGAGGAGCTGGAGCGGGCCCGCAGGCAGGGCGCCGCGGTCCTGACGCTCGAGGACGAGAGCTATCCGCCGCTGCTGCGCGCCTCGTCGGATCCGCCCTGGGTCCTTTATGTATGGGGGGACGTGCGGCCCGAGGATGTGCTGGCGATCGCCGTCGTCGGATCGCGGCGCGCCACGGAGCACGGGCTGCTGACGGCGCGCGATATCGGACGGGGCCTTGCAGCGTCCGGATTTACGATCGTGAGCGGGCTGGCGCGCGGCATCGATGCTGCCGGACATCGCGGCGCATTGGAGGGCGGCGGGCGCACGATCGCGGTGCTCGGGTCGGGTCTCGACCGCGTTTATCCGATCGAGCACCGAAGGCTCGCGGAATCGATCGCCGGGAGCGGCGCGGTGCTGACCGAGTTCCCGTTCGGGACGGCCCCCCTCAAGCGCCACTTCCCGGAGCGCAATCGGGTGATCGCGGCGCTTGCCTGGGCAACCGTCGTGGTCGAGGCGACGCACGATTCCGGGTCTCTCATCACCGCCGACCTGGCCGCGGACGAGGGACGGGCGGTCTACGCGGTCCCCGGACCCGTGGGGGAGCCGAACGCCGCCGGAACGAACGGGCTTTTGAGGGCGGGCGCTCTGGTCTGCCGCGGCGCGTCGGACGTGATCGAAGATCTGGCGCCTCAGATCGCCGAGGCGGCGCGCTCGATCGGCGGTTCGCGCGCGGCGGCGTCGCAGCCGCTCCTGCCCGGGACCGTTTCCGGGACGGGGCTGTCGCCCGACGAGCGGCGCGTGCTGTCGTGCGTGCCGGAAAGGCGGGCCATCGGCATCGAGAGGCTCTGCGAGGCGAGCGCGATGGCGCCCGGAGCGCTGCTCGCGGTGCTTCTGGAGCTCGAGCTGCGGGGGCTCGTCCGGCAGCTTCCCGGGCGTCGTTTCACCGTGGCGGCTTGCAAAATTTGACAGCTGCCACTATTTTCAAAAGATAGTAAAGCCCGCCGGTCGGATCGTGGGCGGGCAAAAGGAGAGCACTTGGGCAAGGCGCTGGTCATCGTCGAGTCTCCGGCCAAGGCCAAGACGATCAACAAATTCCTCGGCCGCAACTACACCGTCAAGGCGTCGATGGGACACGTCCGCGACCTTCCGAAGAAGCGACTGGGGGTCGACGAGAAGCACGACTTCAAACCGACCTACGAGATCCTGCCCGGCCGCAAGAAGGTCATCGACGATCTGAAAAAGGCGGCCGAGTCGGCCGACAAGGTGTTCCTCGCCCCCGACCCCGATCGGGAGGGCGAGGCGATCTGCTGGCATCTCGCCGAGATCCTGAAGAAGACGAACAAGAATCTGCACCGCGTCATGTTCAATGAAATCACCAAGCGCGCGGTGCAGCACGGCATCGAGAACCCGCAGAAGATCGACTCGCACAAGGTGGACGCGCAGCAGGCGCGGCGCATCCTGGACCGGCTCGTCGGCTACAAGGTCAGCCCGCTCCTGTGGGACAAGGTCCGGCG